>JBDKHP010000118.1:0-3782 GCA_039797645.1 Bacteroidota bacterium | reverse complement strand
TGTGCTACTTGCCGCTGGGCTTTGGTGGTTGTTCTGGGAAGGTCATGCGAATGAATACCTGGATTTGCACAACACAACCGCCCAAACTACTACTGAACATACGACTACGATTGTGAACAATACCACGACTATTGACAGTACGTTTATTGACACAACGATTGTTGTGAATACTCAAGTGGCCAATGAATCTGCGGCAGGGGTTGTTCAGCCAGCTGTTGAAGGGACTTTGGCACCGGTTGAGAATGCTGAACAAGCTGAGAGTACTTTCGATAATCACCTCCAGAATCATAGAGAAATCTACCTCGTTATTGGGAGTTTTAAACAGCAGGATAATGCGCAAACTCTCCAAAAAAACATGCAAAGTCAAGGGTATCAGAGCGAACTTTTGGATGGTGGCAATGGTTTTGTGCGTGTTACAATCGGTAAGTTTCCGACAACTGATGCAGCTATGGTAGTATATAAAAAATTCACCGATGCCCATCCGAACGACGATATTTGGGCACTTTAGACAGAGATTTTGGAAAATATAGACGTGAAGTTACGCAACAAATCAGGGCTAAGAGTATTCGTATTCTTAGCCTTTTATATAATAGTGCTCATGGCAACGGTTGTTGTTGTGAGTGCTTTAACGGGTGCTGATGGCAGCATTAGCCTATCGGATCAGATTGTGATTGCAGGTGCCGAACTCGGGCTTGTACTTTGGGTAAGCCGCACTTTCCTCAGGCGTTTCGAGGATAAAGAACTGGACGATATTGGTTTTCAGTTACATGGGACTAAATTTTGGATTGGTATTGTTATAGGAGCAGCACTACAGTTCTTTGGTTTTGTCGTGCTTTGGTCAACTCACAATGTAAGTGTGAGTTTCACAGCTTTCAATGCTGCTAATTTTATAGGTTATCTCGCACTTTTCGGCCTTGTTGCGCTGCACGAAGAGATTCTGATACGGGGCTACATACTTTCTAATTTCATTCAGAGCTACGGAAAACGACTGGGTTTGTTATCGTCGGCTCTTTTGTTTGGGTTTATGCACTTCCAAAACCCTAGTTTCAACATTTTGGCATTTATAAACATAAGCATCGCTGGTATTCTATTGGGTGTCAGTTACCTTTACGATCAAAATCTCTCGCTCCCGATCGGAATGCACTGGAGTTGGAATTTTGTACAAGGCCCTGTATTGGGTTTCGCAGTTAGCGGGCAAGGTAACGCATCGTTTATACAAATTAAAAATCTGGGCCCCGTTTGGATTACTGGGGGCGAATTTGGTTTTGAGGGTTCTGTTGTCTGTACTGTGGGAATGCTAATTAGTATCGGTTGCGTCATGGTATTGTACAGACGGTTTTGGCCAGGGCTTCGTCCGCCACAAGCATCTGGTCGTGTTTGGTAATGTTTTTTTATGCTGTAGAATCCTTCACCAGTACATTGTTCTGATGAACGAGCTACAAGCAACACCTGTCATTTGGCAAAGGAGTGCTTACCCAAAAGCATGGCATCGTTTCGCCAGAAAACGTAGCAACTACACCTACAAGCATAAAACACTTGTGTCATCTGGCCTTATGCGTGTAGGTGTGGTTTGGAAAACAATTCAAATATTAAAAAGCCCAACGATCAGGATCTTTGTTATTGTAAATCGACAACAATCATATTCTGTGGCGTAAACAATTCTTTTTTCATAATCGAAAAGGATTTTCCATCGGCAGCGATTTCTGCCGCCGTATGACTGACTTTCAGGATTTTAGACTCGAACTTAAACGTCAGTTTGTAGGAATAAACGTCTGTTGACATGGCGACATCTAAGGCGTCTTGGTCGGGTGCGTTTGCAAGGGTAAAAGTAAACTGTTTGGAGCCTGTTTTGGCAAATACATAACCCATTGGGTTTTCCTGCACCGTAACATCCTGATCCAAATCTGAAACATCGTCTGTCTCGGACACGTCATTATCAGCGTCTGTTTCTATATTGGGTTCTTCAAAAACCAAACGGCCATCGGCATTTGCTTTTTTTACCAGTGCCGTGAGATTGTCTAAGTTCTTAAACCCAAAGTTGAGGCTAAACAGCCCGTTATCCTTATCGAATACAAACGATGGAGCTGTTACACCATTTTGTTTGCTCAGATAAGCTACCTGTTTTTTTGCCTCTAGGCTTATCGTATCTTGCACCGCAGTGAGTGCATCGAACTCGCTGATATTCGCCAAATAACCTGCAAGATTGACATCGACCTTACAGCTACCCGAAAAATCGTTCTTGATTGTGTAATTTTCATCTACAGTACAGCTCGATACTACGTAGAGAATTGCCAAAAGCCATAATAAATTGTTGCGCATCGACTAAGTTTTTTGTTAGTTTGTTAGTTTTATAAGCTAAAAAAATGAACCAACTTTGGGCAGCTCCTCAGTATCAATATTAGTAACATACAGCCAACATACGGCTGGTTTACTATTTTTTACCATCAACCTGCGGGACATTGGGGGCCATAATTCAACACGAAAAAATGCATGAATTACGTCATTCAAATATAGTTTTGCACAAAGGAAATCTATCCAGCTTTCGTGCATTGCCACAATTGTAATGGCTCGAAATTACGTAAAAAACGCTGAGTATTCGCATACACAACATCACGAAACTTACCCAAAACACACAATAGTATTTGGCTTACAGAACGCTTTAAAAACGAAACACTATGATCGCTTTTCCAAACGCAAAAATCAATTTAGGACTGCACATTGTGGCCAAACGACCCGATGGTTTCCACAATATCGAAACAATATTTTACCCCATACCAATTAACGATGCCCTGGAATTTGTGCCCAGTCATCAAACAAGTCTTCACACAACGGGCATCGAAATTGATGCTCCCATGGAACAAAATCTTGTTTATAAAGCATATAAGCTCTTGGAAATTGCATTCAAACTACCTCCCGTATCGATACACCTCCACAAAAGCATTCCATCAGGCGCTGGGCTGGGGGGTGGCTCGGCAGATGCTGCTTTTATGTTGCGTATGCTCAACGAGTACTTTGAGCTGAAGCAGAGTAACATTCAGTTGCAAGAATTCGCGCGTAAATTGGGCAGCGATTGTGCTTTTTTTATCGACAACATACCCACATTCGCATACGGTAAAGGCGACCAATTTTCGCCACTGTCTCTCAATTTGAGAGACTACTATTTGGTGCTGGTGAAACCTCCCATTCACGTATCTACCGCGCAAGCCTATGCTGGCGTTAAGCCCCAAACTTCTGCAACTTCACTCTCCGAACAAATACGACAGTCGCCCGAAACTTGGCGGGGCAAACTTATCAACGATTTCGAAGGAGGAATCTTCGTGCAGTATCCCGAAATTCAAGCTATTAAGACACAGCTCTACGATATGGGAGCGACCTATGCTGCCATGTCGGGTAGCGGATCGAGTGTTTTTGGCCTCTTCGCCCAAGCACCCATATTACCCGCATCGCTATTTGTTAAAGATCACTTCGTATGGGCTGGCTCGCTGAATTTGTAGCCTAGGGCGTAGAAACCGACACTGGTAAAATTTTACCGTTGAAAAAGCGGTGGCCATTCAGCGCAAAATCAGCAATAAACGAAGCCATTTCTTGGCTACTAAGTGGGGCTTGGTAGCCAGGGAAAGCCTCTTGGAGCATTTGTGTTTGTACTGCGCCCAAAGCCAGCGCATTGAAACGTACGGAGGTATTGGCATATTCCTGCGCAAGTACTTCGGTGAGGCAGGCCAAAGCCGCCTTGCTTGCCGAATACCAACTCAATCCCTCGAATTTCGCACTACCTTGAAACC
>JBDKHP010000117.1:0-6215 GCA_039797645.1 Bacteroidota bacterium | reverse complement strand
CGAAAACGGCGGTTGCTTCATCGGAAAATGCTAAGGGTTTATTGCCGGTGTTGGTGGTTTCTTCGGCAAACAACTGCCCTGCATTTTTTTGTTCCAGTTTTATTTTGCCTTTTATAAAGTCGGTCATAAAATTACTTTCAAAACGTTCTTTGGCATTTACTTCGCTTTCTGTAAAAGGAATCCAATGGTTTGTCCCTTCTGAAGCTGTAATTTTATTTTGACCATTAAATAAGGAAAAAGCCAAACAATCATTTTGAAATTCTGTATCTGTTTGCCAACCATCATTTGGGTATATAAATTGGTCTCTATCGTTAAGCCAAGTCGCTTCAAAAACATGCCTAATTGTTAAATAAATAGACATCTCAATGACATTATTTTTTGTAATAATAGTTAATAGTTTCTTAACAAAATCGTTTTTAGAGGGTGAGTTTGTAATAAAAATATCTTTATTATGTTGCATATCAGTACCCAATAATCTTAAGTATGCAACCTTGTCACTTTTCTTATCATAATATTTCCTAAGCCAATCAATAACTAACTTACCTTTATTTGTTGTTATAACATTCTTGTCTCCAATATAATTAGCATTTTGATCATAAACATTTGCTTTAATTTCCAGAAAAGTTTCATTAATTGAACCTTTCCAAATAAAAAAACCTATCGGAAATTTTCCATTAACATTATCAAAAGTATTAGCTGGAACTATAAATAATTTCTGAAGTTTAGCCTTAAAGAAATTTCGAAATGCTAAAAAATTCGATGATTGGATGATTTTAAGCGTAGAGAAGTTTGCAATGTTGGAATTTGGAATTTCTTTATAAATTCTTATTAAAAATTGAGCATATAATTCCCTCGCAGCCAAGCCAATTTCATTTTCATACTTTGTAAATATCTTAGATGCTGACAAGCCTATTCTGTTTTCTCCAGTTTCTCTTTGAGTTTTAGCATTGGTTGCTTCCGCATACGGCGGATTAATATAAACAACCAACTTTTTTCGTTTTTCAGGGTCGTTTATGATGTTTTGAAGACTTTGCGGCAACTTGGTAAAATCGTCATTCAAAAAGTCGAACTGAAATACATGATTTTTCAAGAGGATTGCGCCGTGGTCTATGCGTTCGTGCATCACGTTTACGTCGGCTTGGTCGAGCGTAGAAGCAAAGATGTTGTATTTGTTGGTTAAGCCTGCCAACAAATTGCCGGTACCTGCCGCACAGTCCCAAACATAATATTCTTCTTGCCAATTTTCGCCCAAATAATCGGTAAGGTATTTTTGCGAAAGTTCGACCCATTGGCGTGGGGTAAAAAATGCTCCTTTTCGTTCCCGGATGTCTTGCGGAACCAGCAAATCCCTACGCTCGATAATGTAATCCTGAAATTCTTTTAACGGCGGACGTTTGTAGCGTTTCCAAAAAAGTTGATAGGTTTCTTTGTTGCGAATGTTAATGGTGGCATCGAACATTTGCTTTAGGTTTTCCTTGGCAATTTTGTAGCCTTGATTTTGAAAAACTACAAATAAGTTGTCTCTAAGCGTTTCATCATCGCTAATGGTGCTCGTATCTTTGTCGTCCACAAACAGATCTGCCAAATAAAAATCGCTGTCTAAAATGTTGGCTTTTTTAAGTTCGTCCCAATGCACGTCTATTATTGGTTTCACAATTTCGAGCCAACGCAAGTAGATTGGAATAAAATTATTTTTGTCAATTTTCAGTTTGCTTGTTTCGGTGGCTAAGGCAATGTTATTGGCAATAAAATGTTTTAGTTCTTTTTCGTCTTTTTGGTAGTCGTAAACCGAGGTATTTTGGTTGAGCGCAGCTTCAACACGTTCTCTGATAAGTTTAAATTCTTTGGTGTCGTGGTTGCTGGGTGTTACGTTCCAATTAAAGTCGTTTAAATAAAAAATATCCTGAACACTGCTGTACGGCACAAAAGCAATTTTTTTAAAGTCGAACGCACCCAAAAAAGCGGGCGGCAAGGTTTTATCGAAGGTTCGGGCTTTACCTATGGTTAAAATTAGTTGCACGAACATGGTGGGCACATCGTAGTCGCCTGTTTTGGCTTCTGCCCAAAGCAGCGGCACTCGCCCGAAAAGGCTATTATGTTTCGGGAAAACGGTAAAATCGATGTTTCCTAAAATTTCGGTGGTGTCGAATGTTTTAAACCAGTCGGCACCCACTTTGTTTTTGAGTTCTTCTTCTCGTATGTTTTTATATTTCATTGTTGTTTAATGTTCTATATTCGTTTGTTTCTGTGTCTTTTTAGAATGCACTATAACGTGTTAATATACACCATGGTGTTTAACGCGAAAGAGTGCACTGGTGTTTTACGTCCCGATTTGGACTTATTGTACCAGTTGGTTGCGCATTTTTTCTGATGCGAATATATAAAAATGGGGGTTGTGTGGTGCGGTTTGTTCGCTTCATTTTGGAGGTTGTTGGCTGGGTTTTGATTCGTGTGGGGCTGCAAAGACGCTACATGGCCGCAGGCCAACGGAAAGTATCGGCCCAGCGTACCTACGGCGTTACAAACGGTACAGCAGCTACAACTAGCCCGGATAGTAGCGGTAGCCCACAGCGGTGTGACGAGATGCCAGCAAGCTGATGCTATTCGTTTGAAATACAAAGGTTTCCAGTTGATTTCGTACCCGAACGCGAGGACTACAAGCGGATAGCCGGTAGCCGCCGTATATAAGTAATGTTGGGCTACAGCTCCTAATTATTTTTTTTATTTTTCTTTCTGCTGGGATTTTCCGGGTTTTGGCGGTGGGTTGTTAAGTTTATTTAAAAAGTGGCTTCTGGGGATTCAAACTGGCAGGCTTGTACGTCTTGGCTGAAACGAATGAAATTTGAACGATCACCAATCTATCTTTTTATGAAACTTTTCATTTCAACGCTGGGCTTATTGTTGTGGTTTTGTGGCTACGCTTGGGCTCAAAGAACATTCTCGGGGCAGGTTATTGATGCTACTACAAATTTGGCTATTCCGTATGTGAACGTGGGGGTGCTGCACTCTGGCTGCGGGAGCGTGTCCAACGAATCGGGGTTTTATAGTTTTCAAGTGTCGGGCGAGTTGCGTGCTTCGGATACCTTGCGGCTTTCGTCGATTGGCTACGCTACGCTGGACGTGCCTGTTTCTGCTTGCAAAGAAAACTGGATTGCAAAGTTGAATCCGGTGAGTTATTCGATTGCCGAAGTGCTGGTAAAACCAAAAAAACGGATGCGATTGGGGAGCGATACGCAGACGAAGAACATGAATGCTTCTGTGTCGGGGACTGCGGATTTGGGTCACGAATTTGGCTCGCGCATAAAGATTCGCCACAAGATTTGTTTGGTGAATAGCTTTGGGTTCAACATTATCGACAATGCGTTTGATAGCATTCAGTTTCGGCTGAACTTGTACGATATGGAGCATGATGTGCCGGGTAAAAACCTGCTTACGAAAGGAATCATATTCAAAGTGACGCAAAAGGATGGTTATTTCAAGCTCGACCTTTCGCCGTATGCTATTTATTTACAGCACGATGTGTTACTCAGTTTAGAGCTTATTGCCTATAATGGTAGCCCTGGATCCTATATTAATCTTTCGTGTGCGCTGGGTGGCCCGTCGTTTTACAGAAAGACAAGCCACGATGATTGGACGCATGTGCCCATGATCCGAATTGGGGCTTTTCTGGATGTCGATTACGAAAAACAGTAAGCCGGTTTTCGGGAAGTTGTAAAAAACAAAAGCCGCAACCCTAAAAGAGTTGCGGCTTTGTTGACCTACCAGGACTCGAACCTGGAAATACAGAACCAAAATCTGTTGTGTTGCCAATTACACCATAGGTCAGTGACCTTATTGCGCAAAACCAAAAACTTAGTTGACCTACCAGGACTCGAACCTAGAAATACAGAACCAAAATCTGTTGTGTTGCCAATTACACCATAGGTCAGTCTCCGTTTTGCGTTTGCAAATGTAAAACTGTAGCGATACTTCACCAAATTTTTTTGCGTATTTTTTCAATAAAAAAACAAATCTCACAAATAGGCCATAAACAATTAAAAAACAGATAGTTAAGACAAGAAACTTGGCATCGACACGAAAGCTTGCACGCAAGATGGTGGCAAATATTTATTGCAGCTACCTCTTTTTGCCGCGAAAACACCAAATATGAGGCTTGTGCTTTAGAGTATGACTCAAAAAAAGTACCTTTGCAGGCAGATAAAACATCACCAAACTATGTCAGAAAGAAGAGTACGCGTTCGGTTTGCACCCAGTCCCACGGGACCCTTGCACATGGGTGGCGTTCGCACCGCATTGTTCAATTATCTGTTTGCCAAAAAAAATGGCGGCGATTTTTTACTTCGGATCGAAGATACCGACCAGACCCGCTATGTGCCGGGAGCGGAACAGTATATTATTGAATCGCTCGAATGGTGCGGAATGCAGTTCGACGAAGGGCCTGGCCGTGGTGGGGAATGTGGCCCATACCGCCAATCGGACAGAAAACCGATGTATAGACAGTACGCCATAGAGCTTGTAGCTACAGGCAATGCGTATTACGCGTTCGATACTCCCGAAGAACTTGAAGCCATGCGCGACCGCCTGAAAGCGGAAAATGCATCGGTACAACAATACAATGCCACAACCCGTGGCCAAATGCAAAATTCGTTCTCCTTGCCTGCCGATGTGGTTGCATCTAAATTGGCGGCTGGTGAACCTTACGTAATTCGTTTTGCCATGCCACTGGCCGAAACGGTGGAAATGACAGACATCGTGCGTGGCCGTGTGGTGGTAAACACCCGCGAGCTGGACGACAAAGTGTTGTTCAAATCGGACGGTATGCCCACTTACCACTTGGCAAATGTAGTGGACGACCATTTGATGAGTATTTCCCACGTAATTCGTGGCGAAGAGTGGTTGCCATCTATGCCGCTACACGTGTTGCTGTACCGCGCCTTCGGTTGGGAAGCCACGATGCCCGAGTTTGCACATTTGGCGCTGCTCCTGAAACCAGACGGCAAAGGGAAACTCAGCAAACGCGACGGCGACCAATTGGGATTCCCCGTGTTTCCGCTACAATGGACTGCCCCAAGTGGCGAAGTATCAAAGGGATACCGCGAAGAAGGCTATTTTAAAGAGGCATTCATCAATATGATTTCTTTGTTGGGTTGGAACCCGGGCACAGAACAAGAGATTTTCAGCCTCGAAGAACTTGGCCAAGCGTTCGACCTTACACGGGTGAGCAAATCGGGTGCGCGTTTCGATTTGGAGAAGGCTAAATGGTTCAACCAACAGTACTTGCGTATGCAAACCGATGCACAATTGGCCGAGCTTTTTGCGAGCGACCTCTTGGCACGTGGAATCGAACGCCCAATGGAGGTTTTGCTAGAGATTGTAAAACTGACAAAAGAACGCGTCACTTTTGTGAAAGATTTCTGGGATCAGGCATCGTTTTTCTTTGAAGCCCCAGTGAGTTACGACGAAAAAGTGATTAAGAAACGCTGGAAACCCGGCACAAGCGCCATGTTAAACGAAGTAGCAGGCGTTTTGGCCTCGCTCGATGCTTTCGACGCGCACAGTGCCGAAGAGCCTGTAAAAGCACTCATCGAGGCAAAAGGCTACAATATGGGTCAGGTAATGAACTGCCTCCGTCTGGCTTTAGTAGGCGAAAGCAAAGGCCCTCATCTGTTCGACATTACTGCAATAATCGGAAAAACCGAAACCTTGGCACGTATCGCTCGCGCAACTGCAAATATTGCCGAAGCATAATTTCCAAGTTTTGAATAATTTACAAAGCCGAATACTGCAAAGTGTTCGGCTTTTTTGTTTTGGTTAGCAAATTTGGTTTATCACAATTCTGGCAATAATTTCAATTTATTGCCAGAATTGTGATATAAAGAAAAAAATCCGTGAAAGCCTTTCTTCGGAACGCGGATGAAACGGATGCTACGTAACGCCGATACTCGCAAATTTTTCGCTACTGCACCAAAACGTAGTAAGAAACCAATATTGATGCGATTATAAATTCCTGTTTCACAAGCTTTTGCATTCGTTCACCATACACTATCGGTAGCCAAAGCCAAAAAAAAGCAGAAAGCGAAAAAAATAAAAATAATTAGGAGCGGGAGCGAAACATTACTTATATACGGCGGCTACCGGCTATCCGCTTGTAGTCCTCGCGTTCGGGAACGCAATCAACTGGAAGCCTTTGTATTTCAGTTGAAAAGCATCAGGTA
>JBDKHP010000116.1:0-5315 GCA_039797645.1 Bacteroidota bacterium | reverse complement strand
CGCACGTTCTGATGCTGAATTAATGCGAAAAGCATTTCGGAAATATTATAAAAGTCAGATGGGGGAAAGATCTGCATCCAAGGATTTATTCATGATTGATTTGTTTCGTAGAGTTGATGATATGTTTATACAAGAAACACCGATAGACGAAACCACAAACCAAATACAAATACTCTTACAGTTCAGTAAGTTGTATTGTTTGGTAGATAAAAAATGACTAAATGTTCAATCTTTCTTATGAATTGGTTCAGAATTGCAACGTGTCGTGCAAATTTTGCTATAATGGGTGGAAAAATCCGCTGGTAAATCAAACCAAAATTAGCTATTCTCCACAGAAAGCTGAAGAAACCTTGGAACGTTTGTTTAAAAAACACTTCATTCGTAGTTTGAGCCTTATTGGGGGAGAACCCTTGTGGGTAAGTAATTTAGAGCGGATTGTTTCTATCGGTTACGAAAATTATTGTTCAATTATAAGTATTTCGAGCAACGGTTTTGGTGCTCCGATAGCACGTTACAAAAGTTTGATAGGTTTGGGAGTCGAGAGTTTTTTATTTCCGCTACATTCCGCCAATCCGCAACTGCACGACGAATTGGTGGGGCGCAAAGGCGCATGGAACGATGCCGTACGTTCGCTCGAATTTATGGCAGGCCAAGATGTGATTACAACTGTAAATATTACAGCGATACGCGACAATATTTCGGAAATCATTCCAATTTTTGAACTTCTTCGGAATCGCGGCATTAGCGATTTTTTGGTAAATCGGTTTGTTCCGGGTGGGGCAGGGGCGGCAAATTGGAAAGCTTTGATGCCCAGTGTGGAAGAATCGAAATACTTAATGCAACAATTAGACGACTATGCCGCAAAACACGAGTGCAATATCTATTTTTCCATTGCCTACCCGGAGTGTGTTATCCCTTCGGCTTCGTATCCGAATCTTAACATAAATCATTGTGCTACACCCGATTCTATGCCGCACATTGTAGATATTGAAGGAAATTTACGCCTTTGTAACCTTTCGCCACACAATGCAGGTAACTTGCTTACGCAAAATCTCGACGAGATTTTGCAAAGTTCGTACGCGCAATCTTGGCTCGAAGTTCCTGAATTGTGTCGGCCTTGTGCGCTATTCGACAAATGTAGAGCGGGTTGCAGGGCTGGTGCAGAACAATTGGGATTCACAAATATGTTGCCCGATCCCCTAGTTTGGACAGATTTTCAAAGGTTCGATCCGGCTTAATACAGGGCTGTTGATTGTCTGCTTGTGGGGCGTAGAGGTCTCATGGCTACAGGCCAAGGTAAAGTGCTTGCCCAGTGAACCTACGGCCTTACAAATACTGCTGCCTACCGAACTCGCCCGGATTAGTTCTCTTATTGCATAAAATGGAGCTTGTGCTAAGGACTCAATGCGGTATCTGGCTGGCTTGCTTTGTTGGGCTTGTGGCGGTGATGCTTGTAAAACAAACACCTGTGCATCTGTCGGTCGGGCAGCGGCACAGGTGTGGGTACTTGGGGAATTTCGTTCGGTTTATTTGCTGCTCAGGCGGATCACGACGGGTGTGAGTCCTGCCGATTTTGCGGTGACGATAATTGCACCGGGCTGGCCTTTTCGGGTGCGGACAATTGCCAGACAAAGCCCGCTGTAGGCGTTGCGGGTGGTGGATGCAAACGACTCAAGATCAGACGGATTGCCATTGTCGGTGGCGACGATTTCGCCCACGCCGTCTATGCTGAAAGTGACTGTATTTTGTGCCGTCGGTACGGGAATGCCGTTTTTGTCGGTGAAGCTAATGGTGACAAATGCGAGGTCTTTGCCGTCGGCTTTGAGTACTTTCCTGTCGGCCACAGCGACTAGGTTTTTGGCTTCTCCGCTTGTTTTTACTGTTTCGGCAGCCCATTTTTTGCCTTTTTTGAAGGCGACAACTTTCAGTTCGCCAGGCTGATACACCACGCTATCCCAGCGGAGACGCGATTCGTATTGCGCCTTCGTTTTGCGGCCCAAAGATTTGCCGTTGAGGAACAATTCTGCTGCATCGCCAGAGGTAAAAACGTGAACGGGCGTTATTTTTCCCACTCTTTCGGGCCAGTTCCAATGGGGCAAAATGTGTGCGATGGGCAATTCGGGTCGCCAGCGGGATTGGTACAGAAAAAAGCGGTCTTTCTTGAAGCCTGCCAAGTCGATGATGCCTGAGTATGAGCTTCTTGCCAAGTAGTAGGGCGTGGGTTCGCCAAGGTAATCCCAGCCAGTCCACACAAACTCTCCGCATACAAACGGGTGTTGGTCTTGGGCAGCAAATACTTTGTCGGCCGACGAGCCGAAGGCTGCCGTGTAGAGTTCGTAAGCACTTACGGCTTGAGTTTTGGCATCGCAACCAGTACTGTCCAGAGCAGGTGCACTAATCTCTTGTGTTACAGGGAATAAATACGTGCCACGGGTGCTCAAGGCCGATGCCGTTTCGCTGCTCACAACCATCTTCTCGGGAAATTTTGCATGAAAAGCATCGTACATTGGTGGCGTGTTGATGCCTTTCAGGTGGGCATAGGCGGCAGCATTGCGGATGCCTTCGCCCTGATAATTAAGGCCAATCACATCCACAACTTTGGGCAATGGCATGTCGGGTTTCGCGAAATTCATAGCGATGGTGGCAGCTCGTGTGGGGTCTTCGTCCTTCACAAAATTGTAGAGTCTGCGGGCAACTGCTGCGCCTTCTTCGCCTGTATATTGCTCGCCCACCTCGTTGCCGAAGCTCCACATTATCACCGATGGGCAGTTTTTGTCCCGACGTATAAACGAGCGCGTGTCGGCCTCCGACCAGTCCGGGAAGATGAGGTGGAAATCGTGGGGTGTCTTTTTGCGTTCCCACGAATCGAAAACTTCGTCGATCACCAAAAAGCCCATCTGGTCAGTAAGTTCCAACAATTCTGGCGCGGGCGGATTGTGCGAAAGCCGAATCGCATTACAGCCCAATTCCTTGAGGCTTTCCAACTGACGTTCGGCTGCCCTGCGGTTGAAGGCCGCACCCAATGCACCCAAATCGTGGTGCTGGTTCACACCCTGAATACGGATTGGCTCGCCGTTTATGACGATGCCCCGCGTGGGGTCGAGTTCTATCGACCGAACTCCTAGGCGTGTTTCGTATTGGTCTATAAGCTTGTTGTCCTGCCAGATATACGTCACGGCCATGTACAAATTCGGCACTTGGCTTGGCGGCGGCCCCCACAGTCTGGGTTTCTCAATTGTCACACTACTGGCACAATCCGAACTTTCGCCAGCTTTCACAGTTTGTGTGGCCGACGGAAATTTGGCTACAAGAGCTTTCCGTTTTAGGGTAGCGTTGTCCATTGTGTAAAGCTCGGTAAGCACTTCCACCACGGCATCGGCGGGCGAATCGTTCACAAGTTTCGCACTTAGATTGATGGTTGCAGCTTTGGCCGAAACGTCTGTCGTTGTGACAGTTGTGCCCCATTGCCCAATGTGTACAGGGTTTGTGGTGCAGAGCCACATATTTCGGTAAATACCACCACCCGGATACCAACGCGCAGAATTGTTCGGGTTGTCGATTCGTATGGCCAACTGATTCTCTTCGCCGGCATGAATATACGGCGTAAGATCCAGCTGCCACGAGTTGTAGCCATACGGCCACCCACCCACCAAACTGCCATTCAACCAGACCATTGCGTACGACATCGCACCCTCAATTTCCAGAAATACCGACTTTTGCGCATCGGCCTTTGGGATAGTAAACTTGCGCCGATACCACGCCACGCCGTTACTCGGCAGCCTGCCCATGCCGCCACCAACTTCCGAATTCCAACCTTTCTGAAATGGCCCATTGATGGCCCAATCGTGCGGCAGACCAACCTCTTGCCACGCAGCATCGTTGAAATCGGGCTTCACAAAAGCAAAATCCGATCCCGGACTTCCCGCAGGGCGTTTGTGCCACTTCGCAGGATCTTTTATAAAAGCGTTGGCCGTTGGTAAAATCCACGCCTTCAGAACTTCCTGACTAGCAATTACTTTCAAAGCTTCAGTCGGTTGTGCATCCGCCACTTTGTTGTCGTTTTTGTCGTTCACATCGGGGCGGACGTCGTAGATCAACTTATCGGCCATACTCGCCGAATCGTACTTAAAAAACCGCCAGCCCTCGTTGAGCGACACCCGAATCCGGGCATTTTTTGTAGATACCTCCGCTTTTTTTTGCCCAATCGCGGGCAAGCCAGCCAATACGCAAAGTGCAAGGGCAAGGTAGAACTTCGTGCGCATTCTCCAGATTCTAATTCTATTTATTTCTTTCATATACAATATATTGGGCTTAGTATTTTACCAGACTATAAGGTGATTCAGAGCGCTTGATTCTGTCTTTTTATGAAATGCAAACGATAGCGCAACAAAAATACAAATTTGAGAATCAAACCAGAAGGTGAAAAATAAAAAAAATAAAGATAAGGAGCTGTAGCCCAACAATATTTGTAATTACTGCTGCCGGCTATCCGCTTGTAGTCCTCGCGTTCGGGAACGAAACCACTTGGCCGCCGACGTATTTCAATCTGAAAGCTGTACGAACGGAAATTTCGTCACACCGCTGTGGGCTACCGCTACTATCCGGGCTAGTTCGGTCTGCTGCTCCATTTGTAACGCCGTAGGTACGCGGGGCTGATCCTTTTGCTTGGCCTGCGGCCATGGGGCGGTTTCGTGTGTACTTTAGATTCCGTGTGCCACAGCAAGTCGCACCCCGATAGTCTTCGCCCCAATCTGACTACATTACTCCAACCTTCCGAGCCAAGATCGTTTATTGTTACGAAAACCGACGGGCTTGCTTTGTGCGCCCCTGTCGGTATGGGTTTCATTGCCACATGGCCGTAGGCCAAAGTAAAGTACCTGCCCAGCGCACCTACGGCCTTACAAATGGTGCTGCCGACCGAACTAGCCCGGATAGTAGCGGTAGCCCACAGCGGTGTGATGAGGTGTCAGCAAACTGACGCTATTCGTTTGAAATACAATGGTTTCCAGTTGATTTCGTACCCGAACGCGAGGACTACAAGCGGATAGCCGGCAGCAGTAATTACAAATATTGTTGGGCTACAGCTCCTTATCTTTTTCTTTTTTCTTTTTTTTTCATTTTACGGAGCTATTTTTTCGTTTGTTTTATTCTTCGATTTCTTGGGCTTTGTTTCTGTTGTTTGTGGTGGTTTTTTGTGCTAGTAGGCTTGCGTATATTTTTGGGAGAAATCGGTGTGGTGACTTTTTTTTTCATAACTTTAGAACTGACAGATAAGGGAATTTACCAAAAAAAAAATATGCGCATTATACTTTTTA
>JBDKHP010000115.1:0-9140 GCA_039797645.1 Bacteroidota bacterium | reverse complement strand
AGACTCTATTTACGCACCAAAAGTAAACCCTCAGATATAGAAAACGCTCAAAGTACTACTTACCCTAGGTAAGTTCTAGTATTTTAAAATCTAAGTCCTTCGATTCAGATCTAAAGCGTACAGGTATAGAATAGGAAATCAAATTTACGTCAGGCATAATCATTTTTTGTACCTTTGTGTTAGTTTTTAGGGTTTTGTGTTGGTGAATACAACAAACAAAAAAACCTCCCATCGCTGGGAGGTCTTAAAAACTAAATTTCTGGTCCACTCATAGAAACACGCGGGGTGTATTCACAACGTTGTTAGGGTGGAAAGTGTGCGAGGTCTGACTACTGCAAATTATCCGACAAAATCGCCCATCTTTCCGTTCGTGTTTTCTGAGTGGACCTTTTACCTACCTAAAACGTAGGCCAGCCACCGCTGAAATATAAATCGTTGATGAGCATTTTAGCTGCACCATTTTCTGTAGCGTCGTAAGCATGACGTATAAAAACGTAGTTACTTCCGTTTCTGTAGATGTCTTGTCCGCCTGGGCCTACCCAAATAGAGTTTCCGGCGTCGAAAATTGTAACGCCACCGCTCAACATAGCTGTACCATCTTTTGCATAATAAGGCCCAGTGATAGACGTCGCACGTCCGTACGCTGTTTTGTACGTACTGTTCACGCCGTTGCAACACACACCTACCGATACAAACAAGTAGTAGTAACCGCCATTATAGACAATATCGGAAGCTTCGATACCCCCGCTACGTTTGGCAATGGTGTAGGTAGATCCCGTTGGTTTCATCGTAGATTTGTTGAGTTTAATCACGCGAATCCCATCGAACCAAGAACCAAACGACAACCAAAAATTACCCGAAGCATCTTGGGTAACATTGGGATCGATTGCATTAGAGGCACTCGAACCAGACTTACTGGAAACCACCATGCCGTCGTCGCGCCAGTCGCCCTTAACGATACTCGAACACGATGCCAGACCAATAGCGGAATTGTTTGTGCCAAATTCCGACACACTATAGTATAACCAATAACGCCCGTTGTAGTAGAAACAATCTGGAGCCCAAACGTTATTCGATCCCATTTTGGGAGCATACGTACGCCACCACGATAGTTCAGAACCAAAAATCTGCGTGCCTTGTGTCCAAGAAGTGCCGTTGCCAGAATATTTCACAGCAATACCAGTGCCCGTTTGGAACGACCACCACAAATTGCTTTCTTTAATGATACAGGGATCGTGGGCGTAGATATTGCCCGAAAGGCTCCAGAACGAACCAGTTTGTTTATCGGAATTGAGGTCGGTAGTAACATCATCTTGCTTAGAACAAGAAGACAAGCCAAGAATTACCAGAGCAAATAACAATAATTTGTCGATGTATTTCATTTGGGTTTCAATTTTTAGGGTTAAATGAAACTAGATACTGTGTTGTGAATACGACCCCAAATTATGGTTAGTTCCGTTAGCAAAGGTGGACAATTGCATAGACTGTGAGGATAAAAACGGAAAAAGTATTCCCACCCACCTTAAATGACAATATGCGCTTTTAGGAATCGAAAATTGCCCGAGCAATTGCAACAACCCACTTACGGATTACTCTTTCACGAACGGAATATAAGCTTTTGTAAGTCTGTTGTTGCGTAAAACCAAATAATACGCCCCTGGTACGAGAGTAGAAATGGCTATTTGGTTTGTCTGCAGCGAAAAAGTCTGCAAAAGTTGGCCTTTCGCATTGTACAACAATGCCGTATCGTTGGGCAGAATTACCAAATCCTTTATGGTGAAATGGGTAGCTGCGGGGTTCGGATATATGCTGTATTGTTTGGCATTTGGTCGCAGTGTGCTCAATGCTTCTGGCAAGTCGCTTTTTTCTTCGATACTAAAATCGGCAAAGTACAACATCTCATCGCGCAGACTCGCTTTGTCGAGCAGACTGCGGTAAATACCCCATTTAGGGCGTAAAAAATCAGCATCTGTTTTCCAAACACGGGTATCAGCCTGAGCATAATTCAGCACAATGCTTTTGTCCGCAATATCTTCGAGCAACAACGAATAACTCCCATGTTCGCCAACACCGATCGTTTCGGTGGCCTGAATCCAGCGGTCTAGCACTTTGCTCAGGTCAATTTGAGTTAGTGTAATTTGGTCGAGGTGGTCTGAATAACGCAACTCAAGCCGATTGGGCGATGCCTTGCGCGGCGTAAGTGTAATTAGCGGCATACTCTCCTCGCTCCCACCCACCGCTTTAATCTGGTGAATATGTGTAAAATTACTCGAGGGCTGAAAATTAGCTGGCAGTTTGAATTTCCACTTGTACACCACATTTTCCCCGATTGTAGCCTTTAGATTGTCGGGCGACGAATCGTATGTTTTAATTTCATTGCGCTGCCTATCGAAACTGATACACCGATCGTTGTCGGGACTCGTATGAATCTGAAAACGAAATACATACTGCTGAAGTTCCGCATCAAACACTTGGTCTATATGCGGCCCAAAATCCGTATGGCTACAATCTGGCGGCTCAACAGCTGTATATCCGGGTGCCAAAACAGAATTTATAAGGGAGTAAGTTTCCGTACTACCGTTGGCTTTCAACACGGTTTGGCTTCGTAGCTCGGAAACAAGAATGACACAAATAGAGACGATAAAAAAATGTACTGTTTTCATGGATTGCGCTTCACTAAAATTTATTTTAACTATTTTCAGGCAACTAAAAGCCAGAATTTACAAGCAAAAATAGCTTGACACACAAATCTAAGGAAAATAAATTGGTTTACCAATTTAAGCCTAACCCGGAAACAAGCATGAGAATTAATAGGAGCACTAGCCCAACAGTATTTTTTTTGTGGTATTGTATGAGCTTTGCATTCTTGTGAACTTTGCAAGTATATTCGTGCTAAATTTAGATCTGATAACGATGAAATTATATGGAACGATAAGCGTTTTGTTGTGTACGATGTACTGGTTTGGGGCGTGCAGCCCGCGTATTGCTTCCGTAAATACGAATACAGATGTCGCTTCCAAGCAGCTGTGGAATGCCGACAGCTCGCTAGTGTTGCGGTATTACAAGCAAAAAAATGCGGCAGCGGGAGTTGTCCAGATTTATTGGCAGGTTTGTACTGTGGCAGGCGATTCGCTCGTTTGCGAACAAACCACGGCGGGCTGGCGCGCGGATTGGGCGAGTTTGAAAGTTGTACGTATTTATGATACGCCAGGTATGGTACAAGTAGGGCAAGATCGGCGAAAAGCGGTATATTACGATGTGTCGGCGGGTTGTGCATGTGTGGAAAAAATTAGGTTTATTCATTAACGAATTAGATTTTGATGTATGGGGTGTTTGAGATTTACCAAAAGTTTGATTTTTTGTGCCTTGCTGCTTGTTTCAGCTTGTACTTCGCGTAACGTAGAATCGGTTTGGGAAGGGCTTCAGGGCGAAGACGAGGCCTACGAAGCCTACGAACGCGCCCACGAAAAGGGCAAAAAGGAAGGGAATCAGACGGACAAGCCGCAGGGATTCAACAAATATTTTGCCCTTGTTCGTGGGTATTTAGATGGTCGGTCCGATTCGGGCTATGCGCCTGGGTACCGGTTTCGGGAGTATTTGGCGGCAATTTCCGTACCTGCTAAAAAGGGCGGATTGGATCTGAGATGGGTATCGCAGGGGCCGGCAAATGTGTCGGGTCGTACGCGGGCATTGCTCGTTGACCCCGACAACCACAATCGTTGGTACGCCGCTTCGGTGAGTGGCGGTGTCTGGCTTACCGAAAACAAGGGCGCTACGTGGACAAACCTTACTGACAATGTACCAAATTTGGCCGTTTGTGCTCTGGCCATGGCGCCGAGCAACCACAACCTAATATTCGCGGGTACGGGCGAAGGTTTTGGCAATATCGGCAGTATTCGGGGCGATGGGATTTTTAAATCGTCCGATAGGGGTGCTACCTGGACGCAGTTGTTGGCAACGGCCCAGAACGCGAATTTTGCTTACGTAAACCAGATCGTGGTTGATGCCAAAGATGCTAAATTGCTGTATGCTGCCACGAATTCGGGCGTGTTTAAGAGTACCGACGGGGGCACAACTTGGACTACCGTGTTGAAGGATGTTTCACCACAATCGCTGGTGGCCGCTACCGACAAAAGCGGTGTACTTCTGGCCGGTGTAAACAGTGCAGGGGTGTACAAGAGCGACTCCACGGGGCTAAATTGGCGCAGGGTGCTAAAGGCTGCAAACAACGAAAACCGTTTTGCGGTGACGGGCGCACGCTCCAATGAAAATCGCTACTATGCTGTGGCTGTGTTGGGTACAGATTCCGATTCTAAACCAGTGTATTATACATCGACCGATAAGGGCGAAAATTGGCAACAGGTATTGCCCAGTAATGCCACCGACAACGACAACTTTTTGGGTGAACAGGGCTGGTACGATTTGGCGCTTGAAGCCGACCCTACCGACGACAAAACCTTATTCTGTGGCGGAGTCTATCTAGGCAAAATAACCCTAGCCGGGGGTGTTACGGCGCTAAATGCGGTAACGAGCGTCACAACCACCAACCTCGATGACTTGGTAACTTTTACGAACTTCAACGCCTCGCTTTGGAACGGACGGATTGAGAATGGCACTGTAAAATCCGGTGTCGATGTCACGAACAACGACCTAAAACGTGTCGAAATTCGTTTTGGCCCAGGACTCAGCCAAAAAGCGCATCGCTTCACGGTGGCAAGCAATGCGGGTACGAATGGTAACGGGGGCGCAGGGGTGAGTTATGCCGATTATACCTACCGCGACTACGTGACTGTACCTTTTCAGGTATGGGATCTGGACGCGAACCAACAGCTTATGGTGTCGTTTCGCGACAACGAACGCGACGGAAAGTTCGACCTGAAAACCCAAATTACAAGCACCGATAACATAGCCCGGGAATACCTGATGGTACATACCCTACCGTACAACGCCTCAGCACCAGACCCAAACATCGCTGGTACAAAAACAATTACCTACAAAATGATCTATTTCATGTGGCCAACCCTGAAAAGTGGCAGTATTTGGGACGAAACAAATTTGCCAAATGCCCAGCTCACAATCGAAGTGGCCAAACAAACACAGGAAACCTCCACCCCAACCATGCTCTCCGATTCGCGCAACAATGGCCCCAATAAAACACTCCATGCAGACCATCACATCCTGTTGGCAACCATTACAAATGCCGCAACAGGCAAGTATTTCATGCTTAGCGGCAACGACGGAGGTTTGGGAATCTCTGAGGACAACGGACTTACATGGCAGCAATTACCCAATGCCAACAGTTCGGGCTACATTACCACCCAGTTTTACGGTGCGGCAAAATCGCCAGGTGTCGAAAAATACTTCGGCGGAATGCAAGACAACGGCACATGGCTTTCGGGCTTAAACCCCGGACCTACAGGCAACTACACTTTCGAGATTGGCGGCGACGGATTCGAAGTACTGTGGCACGCCACCGACCCCAAGAAAATGATGGGTGGTGCATACAACAACAACTTCCAGCGAAGCACCGACGGCGGCACAAAATGGACCGACGTAACAGGCGGATTGGTAGGCAAGGGTCCCTTCCTATCGCGCTTGGCAAGTTCAGACAACGACCCGAATACCATCTTCGCCGTAGCCTCAGACGGCATCTGGCGAAGTGAAAACTTTGGTATCAGCTGGACAGTATTTAAGCCCACTCTCGGATGGGACAACGTGGAGCCCTGCGTGGTACGCGTCTCGATCGCCTCGCCAAGCATCGTATGGGCAGGCGGAGGCATGATGGGCAACAGCTACCGAATACACCTCTCCCAAGACAAAGGCAAAACCTTCACAGCCTTGGCCAACGATGCCACAAAAAATGGCAGTACCATCACCAACATAGCCACACACCCAACCGATCCAAACGCTGCCTACTTACTTTTTTCGCAAGATGGGGTTTCTAAAATACTAAAAACCAAGAATCTGGGAAAAACATGGGACGACATCTCGGGGTTTAAATCTGGCACAAGTACCACCGGATTTCCCAACGTACCCGTCTATTCACTCTTCGTATTCCCCAACGAAACCAACCGCATTTGGGCAGGCACAGAAATCGGAATCTTTGAAACCGACAACGATGCCGAATCTTGGCACATACTCCCCGGATTCCCCGCCGTAAGTGTCTGGCAAATGACCCTCCGCGACGGTCAGCTCTTGGTAGCCACCCACGGACGCGGACTCTTTACAACCTATATTCCAGGCCTTTACACCCCCACCGAAAACACCGCACAACTTGCCACCATGCAATTATACCCAAATCCGGCAAGCACAGCGCTACATATTTCGCTCCCCACAGCCTACCAAAACGAAGTACAAAACATCCAACTCATAGACCTCGCCGGGCGTGTACAGCGCGAAATTACCGACCGTAACAAACTCACAGACAGTCCTATCGAAATGAATCTTGAAGGAATGCGCCCCGGAACCTATATCGTGCGAATGCGCGGCCACAAAATCGCCCTCACGCAAAAAATTCTCATCGCAAACTAAATCCGCCCAACGGATGCAAAGACAATTCCCCTTTGCATCCGATTACCAACCCTTTGCCGAACACCAAGCGAGCGAAAAAGAAAAAGAAAAAGAAAAAGATAAGGAGCGGTAGCCAAACTTTTCAATTAAGCCCCGCTGCCGGCTATCCGCTTGTAGTCCTCGCGTTCGGGAACGAAGTCAACTGGAAACCTTTGTATTTCAAACCAATAGCGTCAGATTGCTGCCGCCTAGTCACACCGCTGTGGGCTACCGCTACTATCCGGGCTAGACCGTACCTGCTGTTTTCCAATCCCACGCCGGAATCTCGCGGGGCAAGCCTAGCCAGTTGGCCTACGGCCATGTAGCAAAAATAACAAACAAAGAAAAAGCAATACCCCACCAAGAAACACAAGAACCCCAGCCATAACAATCAATTTACGAGCATTAAACCAACAACACCGCAACACTTCCCGTTATTTCAGCACTAATTTCCCCATTTTCAGACTTTTTAGCAGTTTATGCGCTGTTCCTATTGCGTAATTGAACATTAACTATCAATTTTGACAGCTTACCGAGGGGGACAATTGATGGATAATTTCAGAGTGATAAAAGAGAACCAAGTTATAGAAGACTTGCTACTAGATTGGGAAAACGTACTCGGCGACGATTACGTACTCTACCGAAACCACGTGTATCGCGTGTTCAATTACGCAATGTACCTCAACAGTTACCAATTGGCCGACGAAACCAATTTGGCAACTGCCGCCGTATTCCACGATTTGGGCATCTGGACACACCAGACGCTAGACTACTTAGAGTACAGCGTAAGCGACCTCAAAGAATATATCGAGGCACAACAACTCGGTGTCGATTTCGATCTACTTTCTGCCATGATTCGGAACCACCACAAAATGAATCATTTTCAGAACAAATTAGTAGAGATTTTCCGAAGGAGCGATCTTATCGACACATCCAAAGGTTATTTTAGCTATGGAATTCACAAACACAACATACAATTACTCCGCGAGAATTTCCCGAATGCGGGCTTTCACGCCTTGGTATTGAAAAAAACGCTCAAACAATTCTTTAAACGACCATTTAATTTGCTTCCTTTTTTGCGCTAATATGGCTTTGCCTATTGGCTACCATGTCCGCTTGAAGGGTATCAATTCGATACCCCATCACAAGCACGTCGTCAACCTGATCATTGAGACCACACCAACGGTGAAAGTTGTTCTCGATCGTGAAGGCCTGCGAAGCAATGGATTCGTCGCTCATTTCCAAGAGCATACGCCGAAGCGCGGGGTATTTGAATTTTTTGTTGTTTTTCCCACCAAACTGATCTACAATGCCGTCAGAAAACAGATACAACATATCGTGCTGTTGAATTTGGAAACACTGGTTACTAAAGCTCGGGAGTTCGTGTTCTCGTAGAGTCCCAATTGCAGCCTTGTCGGCGGCTAGTTCAATAAGTTCTTGGTTTCTTACCAGATACAGCGGACTATATGCACCCGAATACTGAAGCGTCATGTGTTTTAGGTCTATCACACAAAGTGCGATATCCATCATCCGGGCAGAGCGAGTTTCGGAGTGAATGTTTGTTTCTCGCACCGATGCATCCAAGCGGTTCAGAACCATGGCCGGATTGTGCACATCGTTTTCCATGATAAACTTAGTGAGCAGATTGTGAGCAATAATCGACAACATTGCCCCTGGAATACCATGGCCTACACAATCTACGGCAGCTAAAAAAATAAGCTCTCCCTTTTTGGCAAACCAATAAAAATCGCCACTTAGCGTATCTTTTGGTTCAAAAAACACAAAGAGATCTTTGCTGTAAACACCCAAAGTATCGAGATCTGGCAGCATTAGGTTTTGTAATCTACTTGCAGAATTAATGCTGTCTTGTATGTCGTGGTTTTTTTGTTTAATCTCTTCTTTTTGCAGACTCACAATCTCGAAAGCCGTTTTAAGTTCATGATTCTGGCTCTGTATCTCTGCCAGCATCGCATTGAAAGCTTGATACATATCAGCGATTTCAACCGTAGATTTATCGTGGGCAACCCGCAGACTATAATCTTTCAGATTACCAAAAGCTCTGGCAAACTCCGCAAGCTTGCGAATAGGAGCAGTAATTGGCTTTACCAATTGCGCAGCAATTACAAAAGTAAATACCATCGCAATAAATATTACGAGCAGTGCAATCTGTACATTCAGATTCGATTGTTGCTCGAGGTTTTCTAAGTTTACCCGTAGGTAGATATACCCAAAAACCAGCCCATCTACTTCAATACTCCGTACCATTTCGAGGTGCGTATCTGTAAACATTTCCTGATTCTTCATTAAGAATGGAATGCGGTAGGGAATGCGTTTTTCGTTGGCAAAATATTCTACAAACGGAAAGCCTGAAAGGTCTATTATACTTGCAATTTCAACTTGGTTGTTGGCGCGAAAAATACCCAATGACTCTAGGGCAGCGTTTTTTTTATTGAAACGAATTGCCGCAGTGTTGTTCGCCCCCACAGATTTTGCCAACAACCCAAAGTCACGAATCATTTGCAGTTTTTCGTTTTGTTGGTTGTAGCGATGCAATAAAAGCAAACTAAGTAACACCGATGCCGTTGTGGTAA
>JBDKHP010000114.1:0-5158 GCA_039797645.1 Bacteroidota bacterium | reverse complement strand
AGTAACAACAAGCTTTTTTACAAATACTAACAGAAACAGAACTGCGTTTAATACAGTAGCGGCAACATACACTAGGCTTTCGGCAACCAAATAATATACAAACAATTATACACGATATTGCTTAACAATACGCCTATGAAAAATAATTCTACAATCGACATCGAAGTTTTAAAACAAGAAGCCCAGCGGCTAAGCGAAAAACAAATTGAAAACTTCGACAAGCTTGAGTTCAGTGATGTATTTCACCAACTCGATCAGCTTAAACTGCAAGCACCACAAGCCGTAGTAGATCGTATTATGAAATACGCTTCACGTCAGTAACACCCGAAGCAAATCACCCTATAAACAACAAAAAAATGATTACCGTAAGAGTACCACATAGAGCTTAGTTTACACTAGGCTCTTGTTGTATATGCTCCATACGACACAATCCCTGCTGCTACCACTATTTTTTTTGTAGGTTGCCTTGACACTTTTTGCAAGTTCCATAAAAATAAAGCGAATGATGACTCACCTGAAAACCAATATGTTCAGAAAGAGCGGATTGAATTTCCTGAATACGAGGATCGCAAAACTCAGAAACTTTATTGCATGTAGTACAAATTAAATGGTCGTGCTGCCTGTACGCATAAGCTTTCTCGAACTGAGCAATAGTTTTACCAAACTGATGCCGAATAACCAAATTACACTCCAACAACAACTCAATCGTGTTGTAGAGAGTTGCTCTACTTACACGGTAATTCTTATTTTTCATGAAAATATACAGCGATTCAATATCGAAATGTCCTTCCCTAGAATAAATCTCATCCAGAATCGCAAATCGCTCTGGCGTTTTTCTATGAGAGTTTTGCTCTAAAAATTCGGTAAATAAATACCTTGCAGTATCCTTGGCTTCTTCGCTTATCATGGACTTCGTAGTTTTACGCAAAAATAAGCAAATTTCGCCTAAGCATAAGCAGTCTAAATAAAAATAACAAATCTTTTCACTCGGGCCTATCCATTTCATGCTGAATCCTAGCAGCCAAAATAAATTTCTCTTCGTCGGTAAAAGTAGCCACCGTACCAACATCCTTCTTTACGTCCAAAAGACTAATAATTTTATTAATAAGTTTACTCTGCGATTTATACAACAAACAATCCTCGCACATAAACAAATGCACCCGGAGTCGCATATTTTCAAAAAAGCCAAGCTCTGACTCAAGTTGTTTCTCAATCAGAAAACTAGCCTTTTCGCAGCTGTAAAACAAAAAGTGAAAAACACGCGACATTAGTTTTTTCATACAAAATATATTTTGAAAAATAAGCAGTAAACCCACATCAGTAACAAATTACGCCCTAGCTAAGCCAATGTTTTTCAATACATTCCCTCAATTTTAGTTTAGCCCTATGAATAATAACCCAGTAATTTGACGCTGTAAGATCCAGTTCCTTACAAATATCTTCAGTATCCATCTCATCCAGATGTTTCATCGTAAAACAAACAGCCCATTTACTTGGCAATTTCGCTAAACACTGCCCAAAAGTCAGCATAAACTCCTCATTTTCAATCAGCAACTCCATGTTATCAGCCCACAACTGCGGTGCTTTATCCCCAATCCACTGGCCGTTGTTACGGTGCGTTCCCACCCGTTCCGAAGTATCAGCCTCAGAAAGAATGTATTTATCGGTTCTCGATTTTTGCCGGAAATGATCCACGATTTTACGTTTAAGAATCGCAGTAAGCCACGTTTTTTCGCTACTTTCCCCACGAAAATTATTACGCGTACGCAAAGCCGCCAGAAACGTTTCTTGCACCAAATCGTGGGCAATTTCTCTAGAAAATACGCGCATATACGCAAAACGCAACAGACTATCGCTATATTCAAGTACCCATTGTTCGGGATTCGTACTGCTTGTAGGCATTGTGTGTGATATTTGTGTTCGCACAAAAGTAAAGTATTCTAATTTCTGAAACTTACCAACCCTTCAAAAAAAACATACAAATCTCTAAGCCCTCCTAAAAACGCCACCAAGGCACTATAAAAATGCGAGTTGTACCCACTCACAATCTTTTACACGACAACACCAACAGGTAAACTCCCCCAATTGCTCCGCCAAAAAATCGAAAAGCACCCAACTCATTATAAAACAAAACCAATACAATAAAAAAGGAAAAAAAGGAAAGGATAAGGAGCTGTAGCCCAACAATATTTGTAAGGGCGGCTACCGGCTCTTGGCTGTAGTCCTCGCAACGGATACGGCGTCAGTTGGCCGCCGTGGTTTTTCAACAGAACGGCAGCACGAACGGCCACTCCGCGCGTGCTGTGGGCTACTTGCCGCGATCCGGGCTAGTTCGGTCGGCAGCACCACTTGTAACGCCGTAGGTACGCTGGGCAAACACTTTACCTTGGCCTGCGGCCATGAAACCGCTACGACCGACAAGCCTACGGCTTGCCCAATTCTCCAATAACTCAGCAACCACACTTCGAGTATGCCATAAACCAGACTGCAACGAAAACGCTGTACTTCATGAATCGTTCTACATTGTAGTTGCGTCATTACGTATCATTTTTTACGCAAGTTCATTACAACCAGACACTTTTCAAATTTCGTCAGCCTCAGACGAAAACACAAAACCGATGCGTTTGCCCGTTTTGGCAAGCGACATTTCGATGTTCTCTTCTATTTTCGACACATTTGTGATGCTTACGTCGTCGTATTTGGGCACAAAAAGATCGAAATTGAGGGCATATAGCATGGCCGATTCGATAATATTCTTCTGGCTTTCTGAATCAAAAATAGAGTCGGAAAAGCTGTTATAGAGGAAACCTAACTGACGTTTACCCTCCACAAAAAAGTGATTCTCGCGGTTGATAAAAATGCGCCCGATTAGGTATCCCAAATCTTCCATTCGGTTGTATTTCAGGGAGTCTGCTATGAAGTTGTAGATACTTATTACGGCGCAAAACCCGTTCTGTTCGTTGTCTTTTAGGTAAGAAGTTTTCCACTGAAAATTGTCGGAATCAAACTGGAATATATTGGTATGGAGGCTGAATATAAGCACATCGCCACCTACTTTAAGTTCAGCTTCAAAATCGCCACGGTCGCGGTAAGTGATGCTAATGCGAGGGTCAATTTGCACGAGTTCTTGTTGGTAGCTTGTCGCAATTTCCTCGATTTGCTTTTTCATCTCAGCAAACTGATGCAGCGCAAGTGCATACACGTTGAGCTTTGTGCTGAATTTGGTACTAAGGGTTTCGATGATTTTGGCTTTTGTGTCCTTTTCCATAATGTGATTTTTAGGGTAAAAAAAAGGTGCTTTGAAGACTCAAAACACCCTTTTTCAAATAATTATCGTGATGCACGTTTAGTAGGAACGTGCAAAGATTACGCGTTGGGCAGATGGCTTGCCAGTTACCATACAAAATCCGGGTACAGCTTCTTCGTCGAGGGGAATACAGCGGATTGTTGCTTTGGTTTCTTCTTTAATTAGCTCTTCGGTTTCGGGTGTGCCGTCCCAGTGTGCCATAATGAAGCCGCCTTCATTATCAATCATACGTTTGAATTCTTCGTAGGTTTCCACGGTGCGGGTATTTGCTGCGCGGTGGTCGAAGGCTTTTTGGTAGATGTTCTTCTGAATATCGTCGAGCAAAAATTGTACTCTGGCAATCAGATCTGTCTGTGGAATGGTTTCTTTGGTGAGCGTATCGCGACGGGCAATTTCTACTGTGCCTTGTTCGAGATCGCGTGCGCCCAATGCGATGCGAACGGGTACGCCTTTGAGTTCGTATTCAGCAAATTTCCAGCCTGGTTTTTGGGTGTCGCGGTCGTCGAATTTTACCGAAATCCCAAGTGCTTGCAGTTGTTTCTTAATGTTATTGCCTGCGGCTTGGAGCTGCTCGTATTGTTCTTGCGTTTTGTAAATTGGCACAATTACAACTTGAATAGGTGCCAAATTTGGAGGCAGTACAAGGCCGTTATCGTCGGAGTGCGTCATGATAAGTGCGCCCATCAAACGGGTAGAAACTCCCCAAGAGGTTGCCCATACGTGCTCTACTTTGCCTTCCTTGTTCTGGAATTTTACGTCGAATGCCTTGGCAAAATTCTGACCCAAAAAGTGCGATGTGCCTGCCTGAAGGGCTTTGCCGTCTTGCATCATGGCCTCAATTGCGTAAGTTTCTATTGCACCAGCGAAGCGTTCGTTGGCCGATTTTACGCCCCTGCGCACAGGAATTGCCATAAATTCTTCGGCAAATGTGGCATATACGTTGAGCATTCTTTCGGCTTCTTCTACAGCTTCGTCGCGGGTTGCGTGTGCGGTATGGCCTTCTTGCCAAAGGAATTCGGCGGTACGAAGAAACAGACGCGTGCGCATTTCCCAACGTACTACGTTGGCCCATTGGTTAATAAGCAAGGGAAGGTCGCGGTAAGACTGAATCCAGTCTTTATAGGTGTGCCAAATAATGGTTTCTGAGGTTGGTCGGACAATGAGTTCTTCTTCGAGTTTGGCATCGGGATCTACCTCTACCCCACCCGCTGCCGAAGTGCGTAAACGGTAGTGTGTTACTACGGCACATTCTTTGGCAAAACCTTCTACGTGAGCGGCTTCTTTGCTAAAAAATGATTTCGGAATAAATAGTGGGAAATAAGCGTTTTCGTGACCTGTGTCTTTGAACATTTTGTCGAGAGCAGCCTGCATTTTTTCCCAGATTGCGTATCCGTAAGGTTTAATGACCATGCAACCACGTACTGCGGAATTTTGAGCCAAATCGGCCTTATTTACCAAATCGTTGTACCATTGCGAATAATTCTCTTCCCTACTGGTGAGCACCTTTGCCATAATCGTATCTTAATATTGTGTCAGAATTCAATTGATGGTACAAAGAAAATGCTTTTTTTTGAATCTTCGCACATATAAATATGCGGAACAATAGATTGTTGGAGTACAATTTCTGCAAGACAGAACGGTGGTTTACTGTGTCTTCGATTAGTAGGTTGGGTTTGTTGGGAAAGGCTTACAGGCTACATGGCCGTAGGCCAAGGTAAAGTGCTTGCCCCGCGCAGCTACGGCGTGGGTAGGTAACGCGGCGTTCCACCTAGCCCGGATCGCGGCAAGTAGCCCACAGCGGTGTGACGCAATGTCCTTTTGTACAGTGGTTTGATTGAAATACGTGGGCGG
>JBDKHP010000113.1:0-3088 GCA_039797645.1 Bacteroidota bacterium | reverse complement strand
TGGGCAAACGTTTGTACCAATCCTGCATTGGCCTTGTTGTTTAGTCCTTCCACCCGTGCGCTATCGTATTCATCGTAATAATTCTCAAATATTTTATAGTAGATATTGCGATAAGTTCCGCCCACTTTCACCATATGACGCGAGTTGATACGATGCGTAAGCGTATAGTTGCCAATGTGTTGTCCTTCGGTATTGGTGTGGTCGTAATCTTCAATTTTAGAATTGTCTTTGTAAATAGTGGCACTTTTTATACCCACTCTGTTGCCCGAAGTAGAAAGCACCAGTTTTCCAGTCGTATTTTTCGAGAATTGGTAGGTATGCGAAGCTCCTGTGGCAAACATTTCGGATTTGAAGTCATCGTCCTCGTAAGCAATGTTTCGCTTATTGATCTCGTTCGGATATTTCTCGTGGATAAAAATCTTGCTCGTTCCGCCTATTCCCCAAAGGGTAAATGTTCCAGCTTTGTCGGTAGGAAGATTGATCTTGAAAGTGGCATCGTGAAAAGAAGGAATGCCCGACACGCCAAAGTTTACGCCCAATTTGTTCATCACCTCGAACGAAAGGAAACGATAGCTCACCAAATACGAGCTTCCTTTTTTCTTCGAAATAGGGCCTTCCGTGCCAAATTCGATGCCATTCAGTCCTGCTTGGAAAGTGTTTTCACGTTTCTGGTTGTTTCCGTTGCGCAATTTTACGTCAAACACGGCAGCCGTTTTGTTTCCATATTCGGCAGGAAATGCGCCTGTGATGAAGTCGGAATTGGCCAAAAGGTTGTTGTTCAGAATACTGAAGACACCTCCTGTAGCACCTGTAGACGTGAAATGGTTGGGATTGGGAATATCTACTCCTTCCAATCGCCAGAGCACGCCTGTGGGCGAATTGCCTCGCACGATGATGTCGTTGCGCGAATCGCCTGCACTGGCCACACCTGCATAGTTGGCCGCCATGCGACTAGGGTCTTGCCTCGAACCCGCAAAACGGTTGATGTCTTCCGTCCTTAAGTTAGTGACGCTTGATTGGATGAGGTTGTTATTCGCCTGAGAAGAGTTTTTCTTCGCCACTACCACTACTTCATCGCTCGTGATTATTTCTTCTTCCATGCTGATGTTGAGAATGGTTTCTTTTCCCGAATTGACCGTCACATTGGGAATCAGAATTTCCTTGTACCCCATGAAAGAGATCTTGATAGTGTGCCGACCGACAGGCACTTTACGCAGGGTGTAATTACCGTTGGTATCGGCCATGGTGGCGATAACTGGGTCTACATCTACTACCTGCACCACCGCACCGGGCATGGAAGTTTGTACCACCTTGTCCAACACCGTACCACGCACAGTTTGGGTCAGCGGCTCAGAATTGTGTTGCGCTTTTGCGCTGAAAAAAAGGCATGGCAATGCCAAGAGAAGGAATAATCTCATTTTTTTAGTATTAAGTAGTGAGTATTAAGCAGTAAGACTTTTAGATTGGTTGTCAGTGCCTGAAATAAGTTGACCGTTTTTAGGGCAAAAAACGGATCAATTTAATTTATTAATATGGCTACAAGACAGGTATTTGAACTTAGTACAAGTGAGCGCAGGAAGCGCATTTTCAGCGAAGAATTTAAGAAGCAAAAAGTACAGGAAATAGAGCGAAAACAGACCACAATTGCAGAGGTCAGTAAGGCCTATCAGGTGCGTTACAATAACGTTTCAAAGTGGGTAGAGAAGTATGGTTTGAACCATCAAAAAGGCGTACGTTTGGTAGTAGAAATGGAAAGTGAAACCAAGAAACTCATCGCCTTACAGGCCAAGATTGCTGAACTCGAACGAGTAGTCGGGCAAAAACAATTGCTTATCGACTTTCAATCCAAAATGATTGAACTGGCAGAACAGGAATATGGCATAGATATAAAAAAAAATGCCGATTCGAAGCCATCCTCTACTTCTGGAAACACAGAGAAGAACTCCAATTCAGTCTAAATATGTTTTATAACGTACTGGATACGAGCAAACAAAGCATCCATGCCAAACTCAACCGTTTGCTAAAGCAACAAGAAGAGCAAACTTATCTGTATGATATTGTGCTGGAAATCAGGCAAGATCACCCAACACTTAGTTGAAGGGCGATGTATTACAAAATCATGCCACAAATGCTGGGCAGAGACGCTTTCGAGGCTTTGTGTAAACGCTGGGGATTGGCATCGGAAAGACCTGTCAATTATTGCCGAACCACCAATAGTTATGGCGTTACTAGATTTGACAATTTACTTATCAATAGTACTATAACAGCTATCAATCAAGCATTTGTAAGCGATATTACGTATTTTGAGATAGACAGATTCTATTACATCACCTTCATTTTGGATGCATATTCGAGATATATTCTGGGGTACAGTGTTTCTGACCGACTCACGACCGAAAAGACAACTCTTCCTGCTCTCAAAATGTTGCTCAAAAATCGCCAACATACACTACCAAAGGATATTATCTTTCATTCAGACGGTGGCGGACAGTATTACGACAAGGAATTCCTGAAGCTCACAGCAAAGTATGGACTCAGAAACAGCATGTGTGAGGTGGCGTATGAAAATGGGAAGGCAGAACGCATAAATGGCACCATCAAAAACAATTATCTCAAGCATCGCAATATCGAAACATACACCGAATTGGTCAAAGAACTTGACCGTTCGGTATCCCTCTACAACAACGAAAGACCACACAAATCTTTAAACTATAAAACACCTTTGTATGTCGAAAAAGAAGCACTAATTTTAACCTAGCAAACAAGGTCGATGGTGACAGAGTCATTCACGGCAATTACAGATTTTAAGGGGCATTTAGCCCCCTAAAATCTGAGCAAACAAGGCCTCCAATTCTTGATGTATTCTAGCAATTATTCATGGGTAAAAGAGGAACAAAACGGTCAACGTTTTTTAGGCATTAACACATCACTTTGATTTTCATTACCCCACCCCCCTTTTTACTAAACGGGTTTTAATTCTACTTTAACGGATTAGGTCTTTCTGCATTTTATTTAAGTTTTTGATACCGAAATTCTACCCTGAAAGGGTTATATGTTTATAGAAAAAGATAGCAAGGAGCAATTCGAC
>JBDKHP010000112.1:0-4203 GCA_039797645.1 Bacteroidota bacterium | reverse complement strand
CAGACGATGCCAAGTTTGTGATAATTGTGTTGGAACTTTTCCGTGGGTCTGAAACCTACATGATAGGGGTCATGGTAGATAAGGTGATGGATGTACTTTTAATTCCAACGGTTCAGATTAAACCGGTACCCAAAATGGAGAATACTACCGATACTGAATTTGTGGACGGCGTGGTACAGATAGATTCAAAATTTATCATGCTTTTGAATGTCGATAAGATTTTCTCTCAGAATGAAATCTCTTTGGCCAATGAATTAAGTAACATAAAATCTGTAATTTAACTCATATATTACTATGGAATTTTCGTTTAAAAATTTACCCATTGGTTCTAAACTAGGACTTGGGTTTGCAAGCATTCTCCTACTTACCATGTTGGTGGTATTCGTGAGTTTAAATAATTTTTCTGAACTCGAAGAGCGAATTGATAAAGTCAAGAAAATGGATAATATTACAACCCTGCTTAACGCAACACGCATATTGGAGCTACAGCAAACCGCAGATCAGAATGAAGACCACTCTCAGCTCATAGCCCAACAGTTCCGCAAACTTGAGCAAGAATGTACAAGTTTGCTCACCTCTTTTCAACAGCAACAGAATGTGGATGCCATGAAGCATGTTATGAGCAGTATTAGTTCTTTTGAAACAGCGTACAACGCGTTTGACAAATCACAAAAAAGCAGAACAAATCTGGAGTCTAAAATGCGGGGCTTGGGAATGAGTGCGCTGGAAGTTGCCGATGAATTTATTAACAATGGCTATGCTGGAAGTGCTGATGTGCTAAATCTGGTTGAACAAATACGACGCGATTTTTTAGAAGCGAGAATACGGTCGGCGTATTTCTTTAAAAGTGCCGACGACCAATACGAAACAGGATACAATCAAAAAAAGGACAAGATCGAGGCGGCATTTGCATCGCTGAAATCACGCGTAGAATCCTCTCAGAATGCCAAGGTTTCAGAAATATTCAATCAGTTGTTGCAAAGGATTCACAACTACGACGAGAACTTACAAGAATATTTTAAACTTGCTCACACAGAGGTAAACTTCAAAAAAGAAATGAGTACGAGTGCTGTCGCAGCCACATCGGAAACCGAAAGTCTCTTGTTGTACCAACGAGAATTAATGGCAGATTCTATGTCAACAACTCGTATGATAGTGATTATATTTTGTCTCTTTGCCCTTATCATAGGAGTGGTTGTGGCAGTGTATATATCAAAAAATATCACAAGATCATTGAATCAGAGTCTAAAGGCTGCTGAACAATTAGCACGAGGCGATTTTTCTGTATCAACAATCGAGGTAGATTCAAAAGACGAGACAGGCGTATTGCTCGATAGGATTAAGAATGTAGGACAGATGCTCGTGATGTTTACCGAAGAAATGCAAGAAATGAGTACGCAGCACGAAGCTGGCGATATTGACGTAAAAATCACGACTTCCAGGTTTCATGGTTCGTTCCGCGCAATCGCAGAGGGCGTAAATGCGATGGTTGCAGGGCATGTTACACTCATGAATAAAGCAATGACAAGAGTGGCCAAATTCGGATTCGGCGATTTTGATGCCGAGATCGAAAAATTCCCCGGAAAAAAAGCTTTCATCAATGAAACCATAGAGGAACTTCGCGATAATTTTAAGAAAATAAATGCTGAAATTACGGGACTCACACAAGCAGCTAAGGACGGCCAACTTCAAACTCGTGGCAAAGTAGATGGGTACCAAGGCGACTGGCGAAAAATGGTGGGTGGTGTAAACGAAATGCTCGATGCAATTCTCAAACCCATACAGGAGGGGAATCGCGTACTGGCATTAATCAGTATGGGCAATATTAAGGATCGGGTGAAACTTGAACTTCATGGAGAACATAAGGATATGCAGAATGCCGTGAATGCCGTACAAGAGTGGGTAAGCGAAATGATTGACACAGTGAAGAAAATCGCAGCTGGCGACCTAACGATGGAACTCAAAAAACGTTCGCAAGAAGATGAACTTACTGAAGCTCTAACTAAAATGGTGCAAACTCTTAATGCAATTGTAAGCGATGTAAACACAGCTGCCGACAATGTGGCAACTGGAAGCGTGCAAATAAGCATGAGTTCGCAGTCTATGTCGCGTGGAGCGTCAGAGCAAGCTTCGTCGGTAGAAGAGGTCTCCTCCTCAATTGAAGAGATGACCGCAAATATCGGACAGAATACAGAAAATGCCAGACAAACTGAAACGATTTCACTGAAAGCTGCCAACGATATTATTGAGAGTAATATGTCGGTAGAAATCACGGTGAAAGCGATGAAAGAGATTGCCGAAAAAATCTCAATAATTAGCGATATTGCCGAAAAAACAGACCTTCTGGCTATCAATGCCGCGATTGAGGCCGCACGCGCAGGTGAACACGGAAAGGGGTTTGCCGTGGTCGCTGCTGAAGTAAGAAAATTGGCCGAAACTAGCCAAGCAGCTGCCAATGAGATTATTCAGGTATCCAGAATGAGCGTAGATGTCGCCGAAAAATCGAGGTTACAATTGGCATCAATCGTACCAGATATTCAAGCAACGGCCAAATTGGTGCAAGAGATTACAGCCGCCAGTATGCAACAAAATGCAGGCTCCAACCAGATTACAACGGCAGTGAATCAACTCAATAATATTGCACAGCAAAATGCAGCAAGTGCTGAAGAACTTTCGACGAGTGCCGAAGAACTTTCCGGACAAGCCGAACAATTGCGCGATGTGATGAACTTTTTTATGATCAACCGCAAGCGACAAACACTTCAGGTAAAGACTACAAAATCAGAAAAACTAAAATTTTCAGAATCAGCAAATAGCAACTCGCACATGAAAGGTGTAAATATCGACTTGCACGACAATGCCCATGACAATGACTTTGTAAGCTATTAGCATAATATTTGTCACCGAACAATACCTTGAGCCTCCGGAAACCGGGGGCTTTTTTTTGCGAATAGGCACAATAAACCCCAAGCGAAACATACGAAAAACAGGTTCAACCCACACATTTCGCCCCACAAAAGCGTCCTACCGCGTTGATATAAAACAGTGCATTTTTTGCAAGCCCCAAAGTTTGCCTAACTTTGGGCACAAATTTCATAATCTCACTAAGCAACTCAAAAATGGCAATAGGCGGACAAACAATTATAGACGACAAGGGCAAAAAATTCTGGGCAGACAAACAATCGGAATGCCAACCCCTGAGTCAGGAACAAGAAACCAAACTCCAAAGCGGACAAACTACCCTAGACGAAATGATCGACATGCTTGGCCAAAACCGATTTTCGTCCCGTCAACTCATCTTTTTGGGGCAAACAGCAGGGCGTTTCGGAAACGCATGGATCACAGAAATGGCCTTCACCGAGGCAATTGAACTCGAACCCGAAAACGGACAAGCCTATGGCGACCTAATAAGCTACTACGCAGCCACAAGCAACTGGGAAAGCTGCCAGAAAATTTGGGCCAACGCCATGGTATTGGCCACCGAAAAGTATTACATACGCTACCACTTTGGCCGCGCACTCTATTTACAGGAAAAGTACGCCGAAGCACTTGTAGAAGCACAAGCCGCCCTTTCCGAAGTAAACTTCGACCATGAAGAGAGCGTTCTACTGGCCCTACATTGCTACCTTGGCCGCATAAGCAGCAAGGAATCCGACAACCCACAACGCGATTTCAGCGAAGCCAAGCAAGTATGGCAAGCCGCCCTAGTACGTTTCCCCAAATCGTTGGCTATCAAAAGTTTAGAAGCCATACTGTCCAGAGACGAATACGAAGCCTAAACTCCTGGCACAACCCAAATCACCGAGCTGCACAAGCCTGCAACTCGGTGACACAATATAGCCTTCCACTACTCGCGTAAACAAACCAGCAAGCACAACCGTACAAGCACCAAGCTCAAATATTTTCAGGAGTAAATACCAGAAAAACAACAGCTTAACAACACCCCGACTTAAACCTTGCCATCCGAAAAAAAAATAAAAATAAGGATAAGGAGCTGTAGCCCAACAATATTTGTAATGGCGGCTACCGGCTCTTAGCAGTAGTCCTCGCAACGGGTACTGCATCACTTGGCTGCCAATGAATTTCAGATTTACAGCAGCACGAACGGCCACGCCGCGCGTGCTGTGGGCTACTTGCCGCGATCCGGGCTAGTTCGGTCGGCAGCTCCGTTTGTAACGCCGTAAGTGCGCGGGGCAAGCCTAG
>JBDKHP010000111.1:0-3512 GCA_039797645.1 Bacteroidota bacterium | reverse complement strand
TTAGCACCGACGGATGGTTTCTTAACCACAAAACTTGGTCTATATACCCCTGTGTTTGCAGTGCCATATCTTCGGGCGTTCGAATCGCAATATACTGGTCTTCAGGACGGTGACAATACGCATTCCATTCCCACTGACAGCTCCAACCCACCATTAGGAGTATTCCATTCCGGTCTGCATAATCGTACAACGCCCCCGTACTTCCCCAAAAACCTTCCAGCCGAATAAGATTCAAATTCATGTGTTTTGCATACGCCACCTGCGCTTGAACCTTCGTTGAATCGTTCGTCAGAAACAAATCGTCCACCCAACCAGCCCCTTTAACCAACACTTTTTCGCCATTTACTTTCCAGCCCTTATCGCCTGTTGGCGTCAGATACTGTTCAATTTTCCGAACGCCAAAATCCGTCTCCACCCGATCCGAGAAAACACCATCTACCGCCGCAGTCACCGCCAAATGATACAGATTTGGAGCTCCCATACCATTGGGCCACCACAATTTTGGAGAAACAATTCGCAGCGCCCCAAAATCGGTAGCGTCCAGAAACACCCGCGTTTTATCGCCCGGTAGAAGACTCACTTTTCGTGCAAACACCTGTTTACCAAATAAAAGAGAAACACTTACCTCTCTGGATTCTGCCGAAAGGTTTTCGACATCAACCCCCACACGAAGCGAAGCTGTTTTAATACTCCCCAATTCAAAATCCGATTCTACAAATAAATTACGCAACCGTACACCACGGGTTTTGTGCAAGCCCACAGGCCGCCAAATTCCCATATTAAGATCAGGCGCAGGCGGATTCCAGTCCACAAAACCTATCGAAAGATCCGATTTTTGAGGCGGCAGAATCTTTACCGCCAACACATTCACTCCCGATTTCAACAAATGGCTCACATCCAACTGAAAACGACGGTAAGGACTTTCCAGGGTATTGTCCACCAATTTTCCGTTGATCCAAACTTCGGCTTTATAATTAATCCCCTCAAAATCGAGTTCGTAAAATCCATCATCCAATGTATCTATCTTAAATTCAGACCGATACCACCATGCCACCCGAAACTGCGCCGTATCAATCCGCGCCAAATTATCGCCCACAAAGGCATCGGCATACAGACCATTTTGCCGCAATACGCCCATCACCGTGGCTGGTAATACGGCGTCGAAAGCTTTCGTAGGTACATAACCAAAGCTTGCGACCAACGAATCGCTGACTGACACGCCCGCACTAGAAAACACCTTCCAACGATGTTCTACCTTAAATTCCTGAAAATCTGTACTTTGTCTCGAGCCGCATTGACAGCCCAAGATAGCAACAGCCCCAACAGCGAGCCTAAACAAAAGTTTCTTCATAGCAAACAAATTAAGGAAAACCCACACAAGATTACTCAGATAAAACCACAAAAACTACCCAAAACCAGGCAAAACACAATAAAAAACAGACCCGACGAAAAATGGAAAAAATAAAAAAATTAGGCACTGAGTTCTAACAATATTTTAGGTGGTGGCTACAGGCTCTTAGCAATCCTCGAAAGGGGTACGACATCTCTGAGCCGCCATCGTTTTTCAATTGTACCACTGAACTAAAGGCCACGCCGCAGGTGCTGTGGGCTAGTTGCAGCGTTTTTATCTTACAGCATTGTGTCTATTTCGCAACAGTCAGTATCACAATGTGTTGCAAAACCAGAAGGCCAACAGTATTTTTAGCCACAAAGCCATAAAAACATTTCAGCCTTGACGCAAAAGAAGCGGTAGAAAGAGCAAATGTGGCAAATCTTATAGTGTGTATCAAATGGGGGTAAGGTAACAAGCTCATCACTAACCACAAAGCAAGCCTTCCTGATGCCGCATGAAACCCTTAGCCATAACTTCACCTTGTGCAATAAGAGAACGAATCTGGGCTAGTTCGGTCGGCAGCACCACTTGCAACGCCGTAGGTATGCTGGGCTAATTTTTTACATTGGCCGCTGGCCCTGAAATGTTTACCTTCCAACAATTATCCGAAGCACAAACCCTAAAGCTAATAATGCGCATCTATACCTTGCCACAATTTTATTGTACTTTCCAAAAGATGCTGCTACGACCCAGAGGTACGAAGAGGTATAAACGCAAAAAACCCCGATCTCAGTTTTGAGTCGGGGTTTATTGTTCGTCTGTTAGCCTATTAACCTTTGTGGCGTGGTTCATCAGAAACAGTCAATTTTTTTCTACCTTTTGCCCTACGTCTTGCCAAAACTTTTCTGCCATTGGCTGTCAACATTCTCTCTCTGAATCCGTGTTTATTACGTCTCTTACGTTTTGAGGGCTGAAATGTACGTTTCATCGCTTTACGTTTTTATCTAATTATTAATATTACAATTTTCAATTTGATTGCGCAAAGTTATTGATTTTGCGCTTATAAAAAAAGCTATGCCCTCAAAAAGGCAACGGCACTTTTATACATAAAAAAAGCTTCTTTCTGTAATAAAAGAAGCTCTAGTAGCGGGAGCTGGACTCGAACCAACGGCCTTTGGGTTATGAGCCCAACGAGCTACCACTGCTCCATCCCGCAATTTCTTAATTACGACGAATCAAAATGTAGCGGGAGCTGGACTCGAACCAACGACCTTTGGGTTATGAGCCCAACGAGCTACCACTGCTCCATCCCGCAATATTTTTAATTCAATAAGTCAAATTTGTAGCGGGAGCTGGACTCGAACCAACGGCCTTTGGGTTATGAGCCCAACGAGCTACCACTGCTCCATCCCGCAATCTCTATTGCGGGTGCAAAGATAGATTTTATTTTTAAAGAAACAAAAATAATGCTAGGTATTTTGAATGCTCTCTTTTGTTTTCTTACTCAGAGCATTATATACAAGTTCGTAAGAGTGGTCTATTAGTTCGCACACTTGTTTGTAGGGCGCCTCGTCGAGTTTAAGGGTATTCCAGTGTCGTTTGTTCATGTGGTAGCCTGGCTCAATGTAGGTGTTTTCTTCGCGCAATACTACGGCGCGTTCGGGTTCGCACTTCAGGTTGATGCTGTGCGAGGCATCGAGGCTCAAAATCGCAAATATCTTGTTGCCCACTTTGAGTACAAGACTTGTTTCGTCGAACGGAAAACTTTCTGTTACAGCTTGTTTGCTGATGCAATAGCTTCTTATTTTGTCAATTTCTGTCATAATTATTTGGTGTTTTGGTGGCGCAATTGTGTGGAATATGTCATTCTTGGGGATCGTAAAAGTGGTTTTTGTTGCGGAATAGAAACCATGACCCCTGCAAACGCGGCATGGCCGTAGGCCAAAGTAAAGTGTGAACCCAAAGAACCTAAGGCGTCGCAGATGTTGCTGCCGCCCCAACTAGCCCGGATCGCGGCAAGTAGCCCACAGCATGTGGGGAAGTGGCCGTTCGTGCTGGGGTTCAATTGAAATACTTCGGCAGCCAACTGATTCCGTACCCGTTGCGAGGACTACTGCTAAGAGCCGGTAGCCGCCATTACAAATATTGTTGGGCTACAGCTCCTTATCCTTATTTTTTT
>JBDKHP010000110.1:0-2665 GCA_039797645.1 Bacteroidota bacterium | reverse complement strand
CACCCCGAAAAAGGCGAAGAAGCCCGCAAACTTTTTGCCGATGCCCAAGCCATGTTACAACAAATAATCGACGAAAAGTGGCTCGCCGCAAAAGCAGTAATCGGCTTTTGGCCAGCAAATTCAATTGGCGACGACGTCGAAGTGCTCGACGAAAACGGCAAAGAATTGGCCAAGTATTACTTCCTACGCCAACAAACGGCCAAAGAAGGTGCAAACCTCTGTCTGTCTGACTTCATTGCACCCCGCGAAACTGGACTCACCGACTATATCGGCGGTTTTGCAGTAACGGCAGGCATCGGAATCGACGCCCATGTCGCCCGTTTCGAAGCCGACCACGACGACTACTCGGCCATTATGCTCAAAGCCCTTGCCGACCGACTCGCAGAAGCCTTTGCCGAACTGATGCACCTGCGCGTTCGTAAAGAATTCTGGGGTTATGCACCCACCGAAACCTTAGAAATCAAGGACTTAGTCCGCGAAGAGTACCAAGGCATTCGCCCCGCAATAGGCTACCCCGCTTGCCCCGAGCATTCCGAAAAACGCACGCTCTTCAACCTGCTTCAGGCCGAAGAAAACGCCGGAATTCAGCTCACGGAAAGCTACGCCATGTTCCCCACGGCAGCAGTAAGCGGCCTCTATTTTGCCCACGCCGAAGCCAAATACTTCGCCCTCGGCAAAATCAACGACGAGCAGCTCTACAACTACACCACCCGCAAAGGCATGGATCCCGACGAACTCCGCCGCATTATTTCGCCCAATATCGACTAAAACGATACTTCAATCCCCAAGCCCACAAAACTTGGGGATTTTTTTAACCTACCATTTCCCCTGCAAGAAAACGCCGACGTCGAAAAAAAGAAAAAAAATAAGGATTTGGAGCAGCAGCCCAACTGTATTTATAGAAGGCGCTGCCGGCTCTTAGCAGAAGTCCTCGGGTACGACATCACTTCACTGCATTGTATTTCAACAGAATGCTGTAGTAACGGATATTGCATCACATCGCCGTGGGCTACTTGCTGCGATTATATCTAACACGATTGTGGCTGTTTTATAAATCACAGTATCACAACATATTGCGAAATCCGATGGGCTAAAATGTTTTTAGCCCCAAAGCCCTAAAATGGCCTTAAGAACAAAAAGCTGTTTGAACCTTGTAGCGCACCAAATGTCAGATCAGCTTGCCAATTGAAAAATCAGTAGAAAGCAGAACCGATGTAGCCATTTTGGGGCTTTGGGCGTTAAGAAAACATAGTAGATGCGTATTACCCTTTGTCATTTCACCCCAGTCCGTTCGCTTTCACACCAGCCTCTGCACATGCACAAAAAAACCTATGCATTCTGCCCCGTTTGTTTTGCCAATAGCACAGTTAGACCCGCAAACCTGCTTAGATAACTTACACTTCAGGCATTTTTAAACAAAAGAATCGACCAATACCTCAAACCAACTGCCACTTCAAAATATTAAGTAAGTACCAGTCTATAAAAATATTAACACCATTTTATACTACACAATCTACGCCGCAAAACTACAACACAACCCACTTCCGACCCAACTGAAAAACAGACCATACCACAAATTAGAGAACAAACTATCTAAAAATAATTACTTTTGTACGCCCAATATTACTAGCTAACAACTTAACAGAAACCAGCGAACCCAGGCTTAATCCTAAGTTTCCACGATTTCTAAATAATTTTTAAATGGCATACAACTCTAACAGCCTGATAACACAACAAGTGCCATTTCAGGTAAAATTGCTACAACGAGTAAACTGTGTTGATAGCCGACCAAGTTGGAAGAAACGAATCCAAAACCTACCCCTTTCTGTAGATTCAAAAATTCAAGATCAAACAGTTTTCGGATCGAAGCACCAACACAAACAATTCCCAATTCTTGTGTACAATATACAACGACTGAAACTGTCAGGATACTGCCTACACATTCAAGTCCCGATTTATTCTCAAAGAAAATAGATATTACGAATTACGATTCATTCCTTGTAAGATAAGAGTAACAGAATATGCTAAATTTATAACTAAATGTTGTTACGAAAAATTAAGAATTATTGGACATTTATTAGCTTTTTAGGAGTCTCCGAAAGAGACTACCATCGAGTTTCTACCAGAAAAATAATTTTTTCAAATAAAATTGCACTTATAATAGCAATCAGTACAATAATTGGTTTCTTTACAGACCTAGTTAGTGAATTGATTCTCCGAAGAGACTATAATTTCCTTTTGGCACTAAGAATCTTATATATAGCTCCGAGTTTATCAATAATCCCATTGCTACATCATTACAAATTTCACAAATTAGCCAAATCGTTGGTTCCCATAATTCCGACATTTTTTATTTTATTTTTTCCGTTTATTATTAATCAAACAAACAACCAATTTATTCTAATTTATCCAATATTTACCCTATCACTTTCACTAATTATCCCTTTAGTTTTTTCATTTAGATACGAACGTCCATATTTTATAGGATTTAGTTTATTATACCTACTAATAATTTCATTTCATCCGAACATAATTGATTTATTATCTGGCAATGAAATTAAAATTTTAGACCTTATACGCGGGTATTACTTACCATATTCACTATCATTAGTATTCTGTTTCAGCTTAATTATGCTCATTGTAAGCTATGTAACCGAAACAAATT
>JBDKHP010000109.1:0-4014 GCA_039797645.1 Bacteroidota bacterium | reverse complement strand
CCAGAGTAGTCGTAAATATCTTGTCATGTTTTTTGTATTAAAATGCTTTTATTTTCAAAAAGGTGCATATTGAGACGGATTAATCCACTTGTTTCAGGTACTGTTGCAATATTTCTTTAGGTATCAGTTCTTGCTGGGAGGCACAACCCGAAAGAATTTCGAGGTAGGCGCTACATGATAGTTTCGTAAGCAAATGCATAACCTGAGTTGGCATAATCTGAGCTGTGATCAATTGTGGTTGCATTGCCCCCACAATTGGAAGTTGTGGCAATTGTGTTATTTGTGGTGGCAGTGCCGCCACAAAATCGGGGTGCGAATACGTCTTGAAAAACTGAACCATACGGTAAATAGCTCGTCGGTCGAATCCCTTAATTGCAGGATTGCGGTGTTTTAGAAATTTGGCAAAAGAACTTACCACGGCCTGCCCCCATTGCGTATCGGCCAGTTTTGCAGATACATACGCGCCTACCAAGCAATAGAGATAAATTTGCTCTTCGTTTATATGCTGCCAAACACGTTGTTTGGACGATAGAATCAGCAATTCCAGCTCTTGAAAGGCAGGTTGGTAAGCTGAATTGTTGGGTATATTTGTCTCCTTTTTCATGGTCAATTGCAATCTAAGTAACAAGTTTGTACAATAGCAGGTTTACTCATGTGCTAAGGCTATAAATACGGGCACTATTTTATCGGAATTTTCGTATTGCACCACATTTTGCAAGTCAGAAATAGTCAGTTTTCCAGCCAATTGTTGCCCAAATATGTGGTAAATACGCTGCATTGGTGTGCCTGTTGCAGATTCGAGTTGTGTAGCAAGTTGTGTAGATTCAAGCTCGGTAGGCGACACAAGTACACAAAGAAGGTCAACTTGAGTTTCGTCGGTAAACCTAAAATATGCCTTGTCGCTAGGAACTAGTAAGTTTGTATCGGCTTGCACAAAGGCTTGTGTGTAAACGCGATTCGGAAAAAGCAATATCCATTTATTCTGAGAATTGCAATTGAGTACATACACAAAACTATTTCGGTTGAGGTTTACTTGCATTTGAAAACGATCGCCCTCTTTTGGGGTGTCGAGATACCGAAAATGACAATTCGCTACGTTTTCTTTACCCGGCAAGGCATGTGCGTCGTAGTCTAGTTCCAGCGTTTTTACACCCGTGGGCATAAGCCGCAACACATTCCCATTTTCGAGTTCTAGTTGAAAGTGAACTTCAATAGGTTGCCTCCCATAATATTGGCTTATGAACCACCCACTTATTGCAAGCAAAAGACAAATCGCCAAGGTCACAAACACCCCCTTGGTACCAAATCTCTGTGTCTGATCATCAATTTTTTGCCTCATAGATCCATTAATGCGATTTAGTATGTCTTCAAAGTTCCCTTCGCGTAAAAGTTCTGGACTTTTAGCGTTTGTATCGGCCATTGTGCTAATAAAACCCTTTAAGTATGTGTTTATTAAATTAATACGCGTCTGAAGTTCCATGTCGAGTGGCGCAATTTTTGCACCACGTTCGTTCATTCGCCTATCGTGTGTTATTTTTCGTTGTTCCCAATAATCGACGTAATGGTCGCATTTTTTTTCGTCGAAAATATTGGCATCTGGTAAAATAACTGGTAGGCATTTCTTTTGCCAATTGGGTGTAGAAGTGAGCCAAGCAACTTCTGTCATACAATAATCAGATATCAAGGACTTTTCAGAGAGTACCACCAGCACGTAATCGGCAGCGGCAATATCTCTCATAAACTGTGTGATACTTTCGCCATAAGGCAAACCTCCTTTTTTGTCTTGAATGAGCTGAAAGTTCTTCTTTTCTAAAGCCTTGCGTATCTCGTCCACAATTGTTTCACGGTCGGGACCGCTTCCGTCGTGATTATTCCAAGCATAAGAAACATAGACTTTTGGTACTTTATTCATTTTTCAAAATTTTGCGAAATATACTGGATTATTTGCGATAGTTATCTGACTTTTTACCAGTTTATTGCTAAAAGGCAGAGCCTGTAATGAGTTTTGACTAAGCTCAGCCACCTTCTGTTTGGGGCGGTTGGGTTTAGAGAACCCTGCCAGCGTTTAAAACGCTGGCAGGGTTGCGCCCCATGGCCGTAGGCCAATGTAAAGTGATTGCCCCGCGTACCTACGGCGTAATAAATGGTGCTGCCGATCGAACTAGCCCGGATAGTAGCGGTAGCCCACAGCGGTGTGATGCGGCGGCAGCAAGCTGACGGTATTCGACTGAAATACAAATGCTTCCAGTTGATTTCGTTCCCGAACGCGAGGACTACAAGCGGATAGCCGGCAGCAGCCTTTACAAATATTGTTGGGCTACAGCTCCTTATCTTTTTTATTTTTTTTATTTTTTTTTATTTTTTTTGCTTCGGATGGCGTTTGCGGTTGAGTTTGGCGAGGCTTGGGCATAAAAAAAGCCTCTAATGAGGCTTCGTTTTGAATTTTAGAAATATCGCGGGGATTTGAATTTGCGTTTGTTGGGGTTGATGTCGTAGGACAGCATGACTTCGTGTGTGCCTGTGTTGTAGTCCATTAGCGGCGAGAGGGAGTATCCGTAGGAGTATCCGAGCCAAAGATCGTCGGTGATGCCGTACTGGATTATGCCGCTTAGTGCATCGCCGATGCGGTAGCTTGCGCCCAACCACATGCGGTCGTAGAATAGGAAATTTGCAGCGGCGTCAAAAGACAAGGGTGCTGCGTACACGTATTTGAGTAGTACCGACGGACGAAACATGACATTGTTGGAGAGTTTGAATGCGTAACCTCCGGTGATGAATGCGTGGATTTTTTGTTCGCCTACTCCGGATGCTGTCGATGCGTTGTTCTCTACACTGATGGTGTTTTTTACCAAACGTGGTGTGGAAATTCCAACGTAAAATTTTTCGCCGTATAGATACATTCCACCGCCGAAGTTGGGCATAAAATCGCCTCGTAGGTTTTCGGCCAAGGACGGGTCGTTGAGGTCTATGGCTGAGAGTTTTGCGAGGTCGGTTTGATAGACGGCGAAACTTGCCTTGATTCCGAAGGAAAGCCTAAGTGATTGATTTAGATGGACAATGTAGGAAAAGTCGCCCGAAAAGCCGAGTTCGTGTACTGGGCCTAATGCGTCGTTGGATAAGGAGAGACCGATTCCGATGCGCTGCTTGCGAATGGGTATATTCAGGGAAACTGTTTGTGATGAAGGTGCGCCACTGATTCCGACCCACTGCTGACGCGCAAGACCGACTACGGACATTTTGTCGTAAGTACCCACGTAGGCGGGGTTGAATGACTGGGTGTTGAACATATACTGTGTGAACATCATCTGCTGCTGTGCTTGCAGTGCCCAAGAGATTGCGACAAGTAGGATAAGTGTGAGAATTCTTTTCATGCGGTTGTCTGTTTGAGTATGGAAATGTTGGGAAAAGCAACCAAGGCCAGGGACTTGGTTGCTTTCAGATGTGTTAACGTGTGAGGTAGATCCAACCAGCGCGTGACTTATGAACGCCGTCGTTGAGACGTAGGATGTAGTAGTACACACCCACTGGTAAGTCTTCGCCAATTACATTGCCTCTGTTTGCTTTTCCGTTCCATTCGTTGAGGTATCCATCTTTTTGGTACACGATATTCCCCCAACGGTTGAATACTATAAACTCGTTGTTCGGGAAGTTTTCGATACCTGGTATTACGTAAGTGTCGTTGAAACCGTCGCCGTTTGGCGTGAGCGCTTCTGTTACCACAACGACTTCGCCGTTAGGATCGGTAACGATAATCGTGACTTCGGCACGGTCGCAGTTGCCTTTGCTGTCGCAGATTTCGTATTCGAAGAAGTCTGCCCCAATAAAGTTCGGCACGTTGGCGTAATCTACTGTTACAGTATTGTCGGTGTTCACCGTGAGTTTCGCACCACTGGTTGGCTGCGACAAAATGTGTAACTGCTCGATGTCGTTGTCCGGATCGGTGTCGTTGTCCATAATGCTTACAAGCACGTTTCCGGCACGTGTGGCTTTTGCTTCGTCGTCGGTAGCAACTGG
>JBDKHP010000108.1:0-8507 GCA_039797645.1 Bacteroidota bacterium | reverse complement strand
AAAGAAAAAAAATGCTTTTTAGAGTGGACTCATCGTTTTTTTTATTGGATTTTCTTGGCTTTGTTTTTATCAATAAAAAACGCCAAAAATTTTGAGTTTTTGGCGTTTAAAATGCTGTTGTTTTGTGAAATTATTCTTTTGTTTCTGTTTTTTTGTTTTTGCCAAGCTCAAAGGTGAGGCTCATGCGGAGGGTGTTTTTGAGTGGATGGTCGTTCTGAAGGGCGACAATGTAGGATAAATCCAGATTTACTACATTGAGCTTGAGTCCGAGTCCGGTAGTTAGGAATTTTCGGTTTCCTTTTTTCTCGTTTTCGTGAAAATAACCGCCGCGTATGGCAAATTGTTTTGCGTACCAGTATTCGAGTCCGAATGAATAGGCGATTTCGTTCATTTCTTCTTTGAACCCTCCTGGGGCGTCGTAGAATGATTGGAAAATGGCTTGGGCTACCGCTACATCGGGGTTCATTCCGGCTTCTATGATGTTGGTGGAGGTTGTGCTATAGATTGGTGGTGTGGGGATTAACATTTTGTTTAGATCGAGCTGTGCCATGATGGAGTTGTAGTCGTCTATTTCGTACATGAGGGAGCCCCCGATGCGTAGATTCATGGGGAGGAAATTACTTTTGGAATCGTCTGAGTAAGTAATTTTGTTGCCAATATTCGTGATGTTTGTGCCCAATGCCCATTGTGCGTTTTGCCCGTTTATGGTCGTGTTGTGGCGGTAATAGACAGAAATGTCTGCGGCGATTGCGTTTCCGGCGTGTGTTTGTGTGCCTTCGTTTGAGTTACCTCCGGTAAGGTCGGAGTGGATGTAGCGCAATGCGATTGCTCCCGAGAGGTTTTTGCTGAGTAATAGTGTGTAGCCAAAATCGAGGGCGAATTCGTTGGGGCTGTAGTTGCCGGTTGTTGTGCCAGTGATGTCCGTAAACACGATATTTCCTAGGGAGAAATACCGAAGCGAACCGGAAATTGTTTGTAGCTTGTCTAATTTTTTGTAGGCTACGAGGTAAGATAAGTTGATGTCGGTAACGAGCTTGCGTAGCCATGGTGTGTAGGATGCTTCAACGCCGAATTCGGATTCGGCAAATGCGTATTTGGCTGCATTCCAGAATAGGGAGCTTACGTCGGGTGAGCTTGCTACGCCGCAATCGCCCATGCTACCAGCGCGTGCATCTGGCGTGATTCCGAGAAATGGGACAGCTGATGTTAAGGGGTTTACTTGCCCAGCTAACTGGCTGACGGTAAGTACTTGTGCTAGTGATGTGAGGCTGGTGGCCACAATAATGAGTAGTAGTGTGATGCTTTTGTTAAACATGTTGTATGTTGTTATTGAGTACATAGGCAGCTAGAAGACAGAACGGGGTTAAAAGTATATTTATTATCTAAAACTTGGGCTATTTATATTGGGTAAGCTTATTATTTCTGTATTGGGTTATGGTGCGATGGTGAGTTTTCCACTAAAGGTGGCTTGTTCGTTGGTGCTGGTGTGTACTTGTATTTTGTAGGGATAGACACCTGCTGCGAGGCGTTGGCCGTTGAGTGTGCGGGCATTCCAAGTGAAAGTATGGTGGGTGTTGCCTTGGTCGTGCGTTTGTTGGGTGTATTGTGCTACAATTTGTCCGCTGGTGTTGTACACGGAAAGTGTGCTGGTGAAGGCTTCGTTGGGTCGGTTGTGGGTGAATTCGAATGTGGTACTTTCATGTACGGGGTTGGGATAGTTGCTTAGTTGGAAAATTGTGAAAGCACTGGCGTCAGATACAATGAATGTGGCGTCGGCTGTGCTGGAGTTGTTTCGATTGTCCCATGCTTTGAGGCTGATGCTATGGGTGCCGTTGGTGAGTTGTGGTAATTGGTATATGAGTTTTCCGGAGCTAAAGTCTTCACCGTCGGCTACATAGTAAGCATTGACGATATACGTTTGCGCGGGGTCATTGTCGATTGTGATTTTCAGATCGTGGCCAATGGCTGTGCCAAGGGTGTTGATGCCACTGGGGTCGGCAAGGATTACGTACAAAATTGGGGCTGTGCCTGTATAGCCGCCGTTTCGGGAATTTGCATCGTAAAAGTGGATGCTTATTTCAGGACCTTGGGTGTCGGTGGTATTGGTGTCGGAGGTGCTACCTATGAGTAGTTTGTTGTAGCCGCCCCATGCGTCGGTGGTGGCGTCTTGGGCATAGAAACTCATGCGGGCAGGGCCTGTTTCGTAACGAATGTCTTTGGGTACAATGAAATTGAAGTTGAAAAGGCCATTTTTTACCTGTACTGTGGTTCGGTAGAGATTGTTTTCGGTTTCTAGGTAATTAAATGCAGGAGCATCGTTGCCGAGGGTTTGTTTGGCTAAAAACCTGTCGTACACGGTAATATCTACTGTGCCTGTAAAATTGTTTTGTATTTCGCCAGCTCCGTTTCGTACCGAACCATTTGCTGAAACGGTTTCTAATGCGCGAATCTGTATGTTTTGTGTGCCTAGGTTTTGTTGGTTTATTTGGTCGAGTTGTACGGTGTATTTCGGTATTGAAAGTGGCATGGCAGGGTCGCCGAGAAGGGTGAAATTACGCTTGTTGTTGTCGGTGCCGACTGCAATTTTGGCGGAACGTAAGATGTCGCCAAGGCGCATGGGTAGTTGGTCTTGGGGGCGTTGTTTGAGAAAGGCATAGTTGAAAAATTCGCGGTTGAGTACTTCGTTTGGATAGGCATATACTAGGCGTGTGGTGGTGAAAAGTGCTGCCGCACCGCCCTTGGGGTTTTGAAGCAACCGCTCGCCCGAGGAAAGGTGCATGGGATTGTCGAAACGACTGAACTCGCAAGTGGCTGTCATGAATACTGCCAGTTTGTTGCTGTTGGTATAAGATTCGATCTGGGAGTTTGTGAGGATTTTTTCGTCAGTCCACCCGTTTTCGCTGCCATGGCCTACGTAGTTTATGAGCAAACTGCCTTGACTTACAGCCTTGTCGATTTCTGAGTTCGTTTGTGGGCTTTCGGTTGCAATGGCGGTTGCAATTTGTGGGTATGCATCCAAATAGATTTTCTTTACCGCAAACTGTGGATTTTTTGCAAGCAAGGAATTTGCCATTTCTTCAGATTGACGCATGAAATAACTACCATCGCCACCATCGCCATCATCGGCAACGAAGGCAATTTGCCGACGCCAAGTGCCCATACTCGCTTCAGCGTAGTAGCGTTTTATTTTATCTACCATATTCTGCGCCTCAAGAGTGGAACGTGCTGGAAGCCTGCCGATGCCGATGTCCAGAAAACCAGTTGCACCACCTTCTTCCTCATCGAGCAAGCCGTAGTAGTCGTCGCTCACGAATGAAAGTGTTGTATATAATGAATTGTCGCTTTGGTAGGTCGGTACAAAATTCGTCACCGATTCGGGATCGTATCGGTTGTTGTAATTACCGTCGCCCAAGAGCAACAAATAACTGAGTCCGCCGGGAACCTTATTCTTGCTTCGGTTGTAAATGAGTCGCACATAGTCGCGAATTGCAGTAGGCGATTCTACCCCCGAGCCAAATTCATTGAATATCTGTACCGTGGTCACAATCTGAACGCTAAGTCCGTCGTGTGCAATATGCCAATTGGCCAGTTCTGTGGCTTGGGCAAGGTAGTCGGGGTGGCAGACAATGAGCATTTGTGAGGCGGGAGTCGCCAGTAGATTCTGATTGGTTAGCATACCGAGAGTTCGGCCAGAAAAAATGGGCTCAGGTATGCTTGCTTGAGGATCGAAAATTACGAAGTGTTTATCAGCGTCGAGATCCTGTACAAAACTGAGCTTATCGGCAGTGAGCGTTGTGGGTAATTGGGTGGTAAGTTCGGGCTGCGTTACATCCCAAACCAACAAGCCCGTACCATTAGCTACCGAAAACTGAGCGATTTCAGCAGAATTGCGTGGGTACGCTACATACATCGGAGTTCCTTTGTACGTGAGGGGGAGTGGTGCGTTGACAATGAAATAATCTAACCATCCCTTAGCGTAACTGCGACTGCTTGCGTATGAAATTTGGAAGGGTACACTCGTTGTGCCAGTCCATGTAAAACTGCCGCGCAATGTGTCGGCAATTGCATAGTCGGCTTCATCGCGGTAGGCTATTTCGCGAATAACTAACTGCGAGTTGTATGCAGTATTGCTAAGTGTAAAAGTGCTCGCTGGGTTAGAACGTCCAAGAAGCACTGCCTCGAATTGTACTTGTTTGGGAGCTTCTGGCATTTCGTCGAACTGTAAACTGAGCATACTGCCCGGCGAAAATGATTCTCCAAACCAGTTTTTTCCTGAATTTATGAGGCTGTAGAGATTTTGTTCGTGTTTGGAAACCCATGTAAAGGTGTTGCGCTGCGTATTGGGTATAAGCGTCGTTGTAGTCTGTTTCAGTACGGTATTTGTTTGAGTATCTGTACAATCTTCAGCCAGAAAATAATAGGCATAGTCTGAATACGCATTGAAAGCTGGCCGAAATAGTTTCGTTCGCGTATCGTATTGAAGCGGATTCGGCCCTTGTACGAAGAATATTATTTTGTTGGAACTGTGCTCAAGTTTGATACTAGGCAATTCCCAATATCGTGGATCTGCATTTTGTTCGGAAGCAATACCAGAATGCCCATACACCCGTATTTGTTCGGGTTTACTGAATCCCAAAGCCCGCAGACGATCATAAGAAATCGCATAAAGTCCCGATTTATTCACCGCAAATTTGTACCATTTTCCACTATTCATTAACGAAACCGACGGCAAATCTGTAAGATTTCCCTTTTTACAAATTGGGGAAATCTTGGGGTTTACAGAATCGGTCATAATCTTATAATAGTGCAAAAATTTACTCTCCGAACATAGTAAACCCTTCCAAATAGCAGAGGGATAAGAAAAAAAATCAATATTTCTAGAATTTGTCCCCAAACTTAAATAGTTTTGCAGCCCAACAATATCTTCACTATTTCCTGTGAAAGAGGCATTAAAATTGCAACCCGATTCAATTGGTGGAAAATAAGCTACATTTTTTCGCGTTTCAATGAACGTAACAGACTTTGAATGCAAAGAGTAGAAGAAATACGGGTGCGTAAACCCCACCCTTGGCAAACCAAAAGCAAGGAAATATAAAACATAAGGTGAAAACAAGTATAGTTTTTTGTTAATTGAACCCATAATTAATATGTCTTAAAATCATGAACATACGGAGAATTATAATATTACTAGCATTGATTATATTCGGCAAACTTGCACAATCTCAAGATATTAACTTCACCCAGTTTTATTCCGACAGGCTGTATTTGAATCCGGCACTTGCAGGTTACACACCCTGCAACCGTGTGTTTGTTTCCTACCGTAATCAGTGGCCATCGGTGCAAAATGTGTACAATACGTACACAACATCGTATGAAATGCCAGTTCACTTAATGCACGGGGGTGTCGGTTTTCGGTTGATGCACGACCAGCAAGGATCACAGTTCAAAAATACGAATTTTGACGCGGTTTATTCCTATCACTTACAAGTAACCCGAGATATAAGAGTTTTAATGGGCTTGCAGGCAAGTGTGATGGTGCTATCTCAGGCAGGTGGAAGCTATGCATTCCAGAGTCAAATTAACCCAATTACAGGCACAATCGATGGACGTACGGCAGTACCTGGACGCAGTACAATCAATATAGATTTCAGCACTGGTGTCTATGCTTTTGCATGGAACTTTTTCGGCGGACTTTCCGTACACCACCTTACCCAACCCAAATTGATGGAAGCTGGCGATATGGTCGCGCGTATGAACATGAAATATACCCTAAGCTTGGGAGCTAAATTTGATCTGGTAAAAAACAAACGTTACGGATACGACGAATTCAGTATATCGCCCAACATCATTGGCCAGATGCAAGGAGACAACAAAAAAGTAAACTGGGGCGTTTATATTCAATACGGCGATTTAGTATTCGGCTCTTGGGTACGCCACGTACATTGGGCCAAAGTAAGTGCCGCAAGTATCTTATTGGGAATCGACAAAGAACAATGGAAAGTAGGTTATAGTTACGATTTCAGCGTGTCTAAAATAGGCTATCTGGATGGCGGTGCACACGAAATTACCGCCAGTTACACCTTCGGATGCCGTTCGGGCGAAAAATATCGAGGTCATGGTACAATAACTTGCCCTTCGTTTTAGTTTATAGAGTTATTATTGTACATTTTTCGTTACTTTGCTTTCTGAATAGTAAGACTATTCGTAATATTGATCGGAAATTAGAGCGTTCAAAATTTGAAAAAAACTGTGTTATGAAGATGAGAGTACCAGCGCTATTATTATTCTTATTGGGGGTGATTTCACTATCGTCTTGTAGCCTTTTTGGTGGACATGGAGGTAGCGACATTTCGCCCACCACCGGATGGGCATACAACGATCCCGACAACGGAGGCTTCGAGGTAGCCGAATACAACGAACAAACCACCGGGCCAGGCCTCGTACTTATTGAAGGTGGTCGGTTCACAATGGGACGTACCCAACAAGACGTAATGTTCGATTGGAACAACCAACCACGTACTGTAACGCTCTCGTCTTTTTACATGGACGAACACGAAATACGCAACGTGGATTACCGCGAATATTTATACTGGACACGCCGGGTGTATAAATCCTACCCCGAAGTATATCAGAAAGCACTGCCCGACACGCTCGTGTGGCGTCGTAGGTTGGCCTACAACGACCCCTACGTAGAGTATTACTTCCGCCACCCTGCCTACCATTTTTACCCCGTTGTAGGTGTGTCTTGGAATCAGGCCAACGAATATGCAGCTTGGAGGAGCGACCGTGTAAACGAGCAACTACTTATTGACGAAGGTATTTTGGATATCGACCCGAATCAAGCTGACGAAAACAACTTTAACACCGATGCTTACCTCGCAGGGCAATACCAAGGCGCAGTACGCAAAGGGATGCCAAGTCTGGATCCCAACCAAGACGAACGCCCAGTACGTTGGGAAGATGGAATCTTGCTCCCAAAATACCGCCTCCCAACCGAGGCAGAATGGGAATTTGCAGCCTTGGCTCTCATCGGGAACTCATTCGATTCGCCAGAGCGTATCATGAGCGGACGTCTTTACCCTTGGAACGGACACTTTCACCGCAATCCCGACAAGAAGAACCGTGGTTTATTCATGGCTAACTTCCAACGCGGACGTGGCGACATGATGGGGGTAGCAGGATACCTTAACGATAAGGGAGCTGTGCCTGCACAAGTAGATGCCTACTGGCCAAACGATTATGGATTGTACTGTATGGCTGGTAACGTAAACGAATGGGTGCTAGACGTATATCGCCCACGATCGTCTATTGATGTAGAAGGATTCCGCCCGTACCGTGGTAATATTTTCGAGAAAAAGAAAATGAACCCAGATGGAACACTCGCTGAAAAAGATTCACTGGGACATATTCGTCGGGAAAAAGTAACCGACGAAGAAAGTGCCGACCGTTATAATTATACTCGTGCCGACAACCGCAACTACTTGGATGGTGATTTACAGTCCAGTATCAGCAACGATTATTTGGCAGGCGACAACAAGGAAGGTTCCGACCGGATGTACTACCAAGGTAAAACGGAAAAACACCTCGGAGCAACTACCCTCGTAAACGACCATGCACGTGTTTATAAAGGCGGCGGCTGGAGAGATCGTGCATATTGGCTTTCGCCAGGAACACGCCGCTTCCTCGACGAAGACAAATCGCGAGATGATATTGGTTTCCGCTGCGCCATGATACGCGTAGGTAGCCCAACTGGCAACAAGTAAACCACTTAAGAATACGAACTACACAAAAAAAGCCAACGTTTTCACGTTGGCTTTTTTTGTGTCGGCAAAATGGGACTCGAAAATTGGCACGAAATACGCTCCTTTGTCTAATATCGGACCCATTATACTGTAATGAAAATTCTTATATTCCTGAGCACCTATCTGTGTTATGCCCTTGTGTTTACCATAATTAAACTAAAACCATGGAAACAGAAGTACACCGACAACCCACTACGCGGATGGATGGGTACCATCTTTTTTCCATTCGTGCCACTTATGTACTTCCGCTACGCAATGTCTCACGAAACAAATAAAATGCAAGCCATGGCCGAAATCTTTCTGTTCTGGTTTGGCTGCATCATCACCACACACCTCATCGCCGATTCATAGTTCCACTCTTGTGAGTTTTAAAGGGTTTGGGTCTAAGAAATTTGCCGCCTGGTAGATAAAACAATCTGGGGTGCAATTAATTACAAGCAAACAATAATTTCGCGTTTTGTATCATCTGCTATTACCCGAGTTTTGTTTTAACTCCCCGTAACCAATTAATCGCCAAATTCGCTTCGTAAAGAAATCGAATGTGAAAAAAAATAAAAATAATTAGGTGGGGGCGCCTGGCATCGTTTGTAAACCCTGCTATACATGGCTGGTAGGGGTAAGCGAATGAGAATGGACTCTATAACTTGGCTCATTCTGCGGTTATCCCACAAATTACCCTGACGCTGAAATTCGGGCATCAAATCA
>JBDKHP010000107.1:0-7631 GCA_039797645.1 Bacteroidota bacterium | reverse complement strand
ACGTAATTATAATGTTTGACGAACTATTGTAAGACCTTATTTTATATTTGATAATATGAATTACTTACAACTACCTATACGAATGCTCATGGCAATGCGAATGATGGAAATGCGTAGCAGTGTTTCGGTATGGTATGAGTGTGGGTAACACGAACGTTTTTTTCAGAAAAGCCCTTGCAGTCTGCCAGACGCAAGGGCTTTTTTGTTGTAATGCGGAGTCTATTTTTTTTTGAACTCATAATCCAAATCAGTATATTAACCAGATAATTGAAAACCATGGACAATTTAAAACTTGAATCGCAGGCACTCCATACAGGACACGATGTGAGTAAAACGCAAGGTACTAGGGCTGTTCCTATTTATCAGAGTTCTTCGTATGTGTTTCAGAACTCAGATCATGCTGCACGGCTGTTTGGCCTTGAAGAGGCAGGCTGGATCTATACCCGCTTACACAACCCAACTTGCGATGTGCTCGAACAGCGTTTGGCGGCAATGGAAGGTGGTTTGGCGGCTTGCGTTACTGCGTCGGGAGCGTCGGCACTGATGACAACTTTTCTTACGCTGCTGAATGCGGGCGACCATATCGTGTCGGCCAAAGGTTTATACGGTGGTACTTATACCCAGCTTTCGGTGTTGCTGCCTCGTTTTGGAATTACAACAACATTTGTTGGCACGCTTGACGTGGCGGCTTATGAAGCGGCAATACAGGATAATACACGCGCAATTTTTGTAGAATCTTTAGCAAATCCTAGCTTAGATATTCCTGATTTAGAGGCTATTGCGGCGATTGCAAAAAAACATGGAATCCCTTTGATTGTGGACAACACTGTGCCATCGCCGGCTTTGTTGAACCCCATTGCATGGGGCGCAAATATTGTAATTCATTCGCTTACAAAATACATTGGTGGGCATGGTACCACATTGGGTGGGGTGATTGTCGATGCGGGTAAGTTCGACTGGAGTTCGGGTAAGTTTCCTGCTTTTACCGAGCCTTCGCCCGGATACCACGGCATGGTGTATCACAATGCTTTTAAGGAAGCTGCCTTTATTGCAAAAGTACGGCTCGAAGGTTTGCGCGACATTGGTGCAGCGCTAAGTCCGCTGGCTGCGTTTGAACTGATTCAAGGCTTGGAAACGCTAACTCTGCGTATGGCTAAGCATTCGGAAAATGCTTTGGCTTTGGCGAAGCACCTGAGTACACATCCTAAAATAGATTGGGTTTCGTATCCCGGTTTAGCGGGTAACAAGAGTTTTACGGCGGCTCAGAAGTACTTAACCAAAGGCCAAAGCGGTATCGTTACAATCGGTATTAAAGGTGGGTTTGAGGCAGCAAAAACGGTGGCCGACAATGTGAAGCTGTTTTCGCTTTTGGCCAATATTGGCGATACGCGTTCGCTTATTATTCACCCAGCTAGTACGACGCATTCACAACTATCGGCAGACGAACTTACGGCTGCTGGCGTAGGGCAAGAAATGGTGAGACTCTCGGTGGGGATAGAACACTTAGACGATATTATTAGTGACCTTGAGCAAGCCTTGGCTCTGGTAATAATATAATATGGATGCCGGAAAGCTTTTGTGCTTTCCGGCATTTATTTGTTAATGCACTCCAAAACTTTAAAAATCCGATCGCAAATGGGAGATATTAATCATATTAAAATCGTCAATTACCGAACTGTCTCTGGGGAGTTGTTTCCGGAGATTGATTTAAGTTACGAAATTTTTGGGACGGCTGAGAATATGGAAGACAATGCCGTGTTGGTGTGTCATGCTCTTACGGGCAATTCTCATGCGGCGGGCCCTGGCGGCTGGTGGGCCGATTATATTGGCGAAGCCAAAGGAATAGATCTGAGACGCTATACAGTGATTGCTTTTAATATCCCGGGGAATGGTTACGGTTTGAATCCGCAGATTTTCGAGAATTATAAGGCTTTTACGAGTCGGGATATTGCGATTTTGTTCTGGATGGGTGCGCAGGAAATTGGCATCAAGCATTTGTACGCAATTATTGGGGGGAGCTTGGGTGGTGTGGTGGCCTGGGAAATGGCGATTGAATACCCCGATTTTGCTGATTTGGTGGTGCCCATTGGTTCCGATTACAAAATTACGGATTGGATATTGGCGCACAATAAAGTGCAGGAGCAAATTTTGGAACATTCTTCGTGTCCCTTGCATACGGCCAGAATGATGGCAATGATGTTTTACCGTACGCCTCAGTCCTTTAAGGCGAAATTCAATAGGAGTTGGAATTACGAAGATAATATGTACAACGCCGAGAGCTATTTGATGTACCAAGGCGATAAATTGGTAAAACGGTTTCATTTGGAGTCGTACAAGCTGATGAACCATTTGCTTACAAGCCATAATATTGCGTACAAGCGTGGTGGTGAGATCGAGGCGCTTAAGCGTATTAAATCGCGTGTAATTACCATCGGGATTGATACTGATATTTTCTTTGTGGCCGAGGAAAATCGTGCGGCGGTGCCATTTTTGCGTTCATTGGGGCTTTCGGTAGAATACCGTGAAATTTGTAGTCCGCATGGGCACGATGCGTTTTTGGTGGAATTTAACCAGCTTTCTAACCTTACGAGCGATATTTTCCTCCGCAAAAAGGTGACGCGATAGTGCGATGCTTGTTGGGGGGGTGGCTTCGTTTTAGGATGGTAAGTTGTCGCTTCATGGCCGAATGCCAACTGATAGTGCAGGCTCACGTACCTACGGCGTTACAAACGGTGCTGCCGACCGAACTAGCCCGGATTGGTTCTCTTATTGCAAAAGGTGGTGCTCTAGCTAAGGGCCAAATGCAGCCGCTTTATGGGTAGCTTTGTGAATGTTTTCTTAACGCCATTTTTAGGTTTTTGTGGCTAAAAACTTTAGTCCGTAGTTTTTTTGCAATGTGCCGTTTGTCAGGTTTTTACTGGCCTACGTTTATAACCTGCACGGCTTTGCCGTCTTTGTAGATTATGGTTTTTATGTGGATGTTGTTGTCGTCGTAGAGGTATTTTTTGCCGTCGAAAAGTTTGCCGTTTTTGAATTCGCCTTCTCTGCTGAGTAATGTGTCGTTGTAGAGTTTGTGGAAGCCGTTGCCGGTAAATACGCCAGAGATTATGCGTTCTGTTTCTTCTTCGGGTACGCTGTTGTTTTTTGGGAGTACTTTTATGGCGGTGTTGTCGGCAATGTTTTCGTTGTCGGCGGGTTCAAAATAGCGGGTTTGGCTGCTGTCTATTTTTCCATCTACGAAGGAGCGTTCGGATTTTATTTTGCCGTCTTCGTAGTATTCTTTTAGTACGCCTTTAATGCGCCCAACCTCCCAATTACCTGCGAAAAGTACTTTCCCGTTGGTATAGAAATAGCGTTGTTGGCCGGTTTTTTTCCCTTTTTCGTCGTAGTTCCAGTCGTAGGCAAGTACCCCATTGCTGTGGTAGGCTTTGTAGCTTCCTACCCATTTGTTGGAATCCCAAACACCTTCTTCAAAGACTTTTCCGTCTTCGTAATAGGTTTTTGCATAACCTTTTTGTCGGCCTAGTTTGTAGGTTATTTCGGCTTGCAACACGCCGTTTTCGTAGTAAGTTTTCCACAGGCCATCTTTTCTGTTGTCGATATAGCTGCCCAAGGCATTAACTTTTTTCGATTTTTCGTAAAACTCAATCCATTTGCCTTGTCGCAGATTGGCTAAGTCTATTCGGTTGATGGTGTCGCCCTTGTACAATTCGAATTTTTGGGCCAAACTACCATATTGGAAAGCTAGCAATGCGATAAATATATAGATACGTTTCATAATACACTGTACTTTAGTCGCCAACGGTTACAACGTGAAGATAAGATATTTTTCTGAGACAAGTGCCTAAATAAGAAGCCGCTTACTCGCAGAAGGTTTTGATGTCGTTGTCAAGCCCTGTCATCCCAAGTGCTTTGGCTTGTTGTAAATCCTGACAAACGAGGTTTAACTTATTTAGTTTTACGTTGCAAGTAGCGCGGTAATAATAACAATCTGCCAATTTTGGGTTTATTAAGAGGGCTTGGCTATAGTCTTTTACGGCTTCTGCCCATTTGCCAAGTGCGTCGAATACCAGTCCTCGGTTTGCATAGGCAGTTTCAAAACGATTGTCTAGGGCGATTGCTTTGTTGTAATCGGCCAGAGAGTATTCGTACTTTTTTGCGTGGAAATAGGCCAAGCCTCGGTTGGAGTATGCTGTTTTGCTTTTGGGTTTTATATCGAGTGCTTTGTCGAAATCTGCAATTGCAGCGTCTAATGCGCCTGCCTTGCCTTTGCTTACGCCCCTATTTACGTAGATTTTCTCGTTGTTTGGGTCGAGCGACAGTGCTTTGTCGAAGTCTGCAATGGCTTCTTGCAGCTGGTTGTTTCTGTCGCGCAACATCCCTCGCATCAGATAGGGTTCGCCAAAGAGCGGATCGGCGGTAATTGCGGCGTTAATGTCTTTGAGGGCTTCGTCGAAATTTCCCAAATCGAAATTTGCCGATCCTCGGTTGTAGAGTGCGGTGGCATAATCGGGTTTAATTTCCAAAGCCTTACTGAAATCTTGTATAGCATCTTGCAGATATTCAGGGTGTAGCACGGTTTCGTCGGGTTTGGCTTCGAGCACTTTTATGCTGCCTAAGTTGTTCCAAGCCACAATGGCTGTGGGGCTTACCTTTATTGCTTGCGCCCAGAGGCTCTTGCTATCTTGCCAAGTGTTGGCTTGCCGAAAAGTAAGCACACCCAGCAGTACGAGATAACCAGCTGTGCCCAAGTAGAGCATTTGCGCCCGAAATTTATCCTTGTCGGCCCAATCTGAAATCAGCAAGGCCAGAATTACAAAAATACCAAAAGAGGGTACGTAGGCATACCTGTCGGACATGATGGTGCTTCCCACCGGAATAAGTTGCAAAAGAAGCAGGATATTGATTACATAAAACCCAAACCCGAACCCAAATTTGGGGAATTTTATGAAAACGTAAACCATCCCAGCAAGTATCGCAAGGCTTGTTACCAGATGCACATACATCGTGAGAATCGGTACATTGGCCGTGAGAATCGGGTACGGGTATAATGCCGCCAGGTTGTAAGGCGCAATGAGTTTTACAAGGTATTCCGTAAACCCAATCCCCGCAAACATAATCCGAACATGGAACGGATATTCACTAATTCGGTGTATTGCATCGCCCGCTGCCTGAGCCTTTATTGCGATGATACCAAAGGCAAATGCCAGCAAGAAAAACGGTAGTTTCTCTAACAAAACTTTTCCTGAAAACACCCTGCGTTTGAGCAAATAGTCCAGCAGTACCAAGGTGGGAGCCAGCGAAACAGCTTGCCCTTTAGACAAAACCGACAGCACAAAAAGCAAAAAACTAAGCCCCAAGGCCCAATATTTTTGGAACTTTGCGTAATAAACGTAGGCCAAAAGTGTAGCAAAAAAGTAAAAAGTATAAAGGGTATCCTTTCGTTCCGAAAGCCACACAACAGATTCCACGTGTATGGGGTGTATTGCAAACAAGAGTGCAGCAATCAGAGCCACATTAAACCGTTTCCACAGCAAAAGTACGAGCCCGAAAACCAGCAACGACGTGCCAATATGCAATAAAACACTGTGCCAAATAAATGGCCAAGGAATTACATTTCCGTTGCTATCTGCGCCAGCTACCTGAAAATCCAAAGCCAAACTCAACATAGCCAATGGGTGGTAATTACCCATAAAATAACGTCGTTCTGGATCCTTAGAATAAAAGATTTCCCGCACAGTGTGGGCATCCAGAGTTCGAAGCATGGGATTGTTTTCTATATACGACTGGTCGTCCCAGTTGGTAACCTTATTGTCGAAAGCACTCGAGAACGACAACAACGAAACCACCACCAACAAGCCCAATGCTACAACGTACCACCAAGATTTCACCTGCATTCTAGCTGGTTCATCAACGCTCACTAAAGTATTTGCCTTAGAATCAACCTGCTTGTTCGATTCCTTATTTAGATTCCTTTTATCTTTAGACATACAAAAACAACTTAGATACAAACCATGTATTGCACCAGAAGGTACAGCGACAAATATAAACTAAACTGCCACAAAATTAGGAATACCCCGAACTTCTTTAGTCAATCAACACACAAGCAGATTATTCTTCGTTCGCACGCAGTCCTTTCATTTCTTCGGCTGTAAAAAGCGTGGGATAATCTTCGTCAAAGCGTTGTAAAACATGAGAAAACAATGTTTCGCGAATAAATTTAGACCTGTTCTGGATCTTATATTTTTTACAATACATTTCAAGAGCAGCCAGCTCTTTGTCGTTTAGTAAAAACGACTGTGCATTTTTACGGGGCATATCCTCTGGAATAAGGTCAGTTTTTTTCTTTTTCATTCTATTACAACGAATTTCACGTACGCAAAAATCATATTTCTTTTTCAAAAACGAAAATGCAGACGCAACAAATACACTTTTGCAGATTATATACCCAACATTCCCGCCCAATACAGCCATGCCAGCCACCAATTTCTACGATTATCAGCCCAGTTTCACGCCCATAAGAAGCTTCAAAATTCACATTTTCGGCATAATTACCAACCTTAAAATCAAGCAGAAAACAGCCGAAACCATCAAAGCAAAAACCACCCGAAAAAACAAGGAAAAAAAAATAATTAGGAGCTGTAGCGGGGCAATATTTGTAAAGGCGGCTGCCGGCTCTTGGCTGTAGTCCTCGCGGACGGTAACGCAATCACTTGGCAGCCATCGTATTTCAATCGGACGGTTGTAAAAAAGGTAAAAGCATCACGCCGCTGTGGGCTACTTGCCGCGATCCGGGCTAGTTCGGTCGGCAGCAGCATTTATTACGCCGTAGGTACGCTGTGCCAACACTTTATTTTGGCCTACGGCCATGGGGCAAGCCATCAATTGCCCGAAAACCAAATACCCAAGCCCAGCCAGCGTCCTTGCCCGCACCCAGCTTCTTCCCAAGCAAAGCTACATTCCGTTGCCCCCCCCAACAACAAACAGCCGCACAAAATTGAGGTTTTATGCGGCTGTTTATTGTGAAGGAATTCATTGAGATAGATCAGATTTTCTTCCCATTGGGGTCGCTGCGTAAAATCAAACGTAGCGAAGTATCACGGGTCAAGTACGTCCATGCCCAGTTGAAAAACACGATGAATTTGTTGCGAACACTCAAAATTAGCATCAGGTGTAAGAACATCCACACGAACCAAGCAATTTGTCCGTGGAATTTTATGAATGGTAAATCGACAACGGCTTTGTGTTTGCCTACTGTGGCCATTGCGCCTAAGTCTTTGTATTCGTACTCAGTTTGTTTTTTGCCCTTCGCCATAGACCTGAAATTGTGGGCGAGGTTTTTGGCCTGATTTATGGCCACGTTTGCAACCTGCGGATGCCCATGTGGGTAACTTGGGGTTTCCATATAGGCTACGTCGCCCAATGCGTAAATTGATTCATTATCAATTACGCGATTGAATCTATCTACCTTTACTCTATTCCCGCGTACAATTAAATCGGTAGCCAAACCAGGAATCATATTACCTGTAACGCCAGCCGCCCAAATCACACTGTTGGTCAAAATTTCGTTGCCATCGGCCAGTATTATTCTGCCCTCGTCAAAATCTTTAAGTATCGTGTTGGTGAGCACA
>JBDKHP010000106.1:0-5285 GCA_039797645.1 Bacteroidota bacterium | reverse complement strand
AAATCAAAACCAATGTCAACTAACCTAAATTTCCTCTAACACAGTCAATTATGAACAAATACTTAAAATCATACAAAGCTTTCTTTCTATTCATAGTACCACTACTAGCAACTATTGCGGCACATGCACAGACCTCCTACACACTTACAGGCAGTGTGAGTTCGTTTGATAACGACGAATTGCTACCCGGATGTAATATAATAATAAAGGGAACTTCTGTTGGCAATGCCACAGATTTCGACGGCAACTATTCGGTTCAAGTATCTAAAGGTGATGTATTGATTTTTTCATTCATCGGGTACACTGAGTTGGAAATTGAGGTAACGGGGCAGAAGACACAGGATGTAAAGCTTCATTTATCTACGCGAAATAACTTAGCCGATGTCATTGTTGTTGGTTATGGCACAGTAAAAAAGAGCGATCTTACGGGTTCTGTATCGTCTGTAAAATCAGATCAGTTGTCGTCTTTTCCTACATCTGGTGCCTTGCAGGCATTGCAGGGTAGAGCCGCAGGGGTCGAGATTCTTTCGAATAACGGCGATCCGGGTGGTTCTGTAACCATTAAGGTGCGTGGTGGTACTTCTATAAATGCTAGTAGTGCGCCGCTGTATGTTGTCGATGGTTTTCCGGGTGCAATGATGCCCGAACCTGAGGATATTGCTACGCTCGAAGTATTAAAAGATGCCTCTGCTACTGCTATTTACGGTTCGCGTGGTGCAAATGGTGTGATTATGATTACGACAAAAAAAGGGGTAAAAGGCAAGATTAAAATTGAGTACAATGCCTCGCTTTCGCAACAACAGGAAACTCACCGTATTGAAATGCTGAATGCACAGCAGTTTTTGGACTTGCAACAGCCTTATTATCCGACTTATGTGAGCGACGGGCAAAATACCGATTGGCAAGATGTGATCTTTAAAAAAGGTGCTACACAGACGCACCAGTTGTCTATGTCGGGTGGTGGCGAAAAGATCAATTTTTATTTGTCGGGCGCGATGTACGACCAGCAAGGAATAATCATTGGTTCGGGTTTTAAAAAATACTCATTAACCAATAATATCGATATTCAGGCGACTGATAAATTGAAATTTTCAGTAAAACTTTTTGGCCAACGTACCAGTACAGATGGTGTGCTTACGCAAGAAGATTCGGGTGGTGCTGCTAGTGCTGGTGTTGTGGGTTCTGCACTGCGTTATATGCCAGATATGGGAATTTACCAAGCAGATGGTCTTACGTATTCAGTAGCTAAACTCGGCGACCCAATCGACAACCCTTACACAATTATTCATGAAAAGACCCGCAATGCAGTGAGCGACCGTTTTTAGGGAAATTTTTCGGGATCATACGAAATAATGAAAGATCTTACATTTAATTCAACCTTTGGTTTCCAGACCAATAGTGATAGAATAGGAGCTTATTCGTCGGCACTTACTGTGGGCGCAGCAGGTAAAGGAAATGCGGCGATGAGCGCCAACAAAAACTCTTCCTTTATTGCCGAAGATTATGTGAATTATTCGACCACTTTTTCTGAAAAACACAGATTAAATGTGATGGCTGGTTATTCTTATTCGTACGAAAAGAGAGAATCTTGGGGTGCTTTTTCGAATTCATTCATTACAGACGCGTTCTCGTTTTGGAATATGGGTGGTGGTACAGAAACACCATCTGTGGCCACTTCTGGAATTATCGACGAGAAACTTTCGTCCTTTTACGGCAGGTTGAACTATGGCTTTGGCGACAAGTATTTAGTCACATTTACTGCTCGTTACGACGGTTCTTCTAAATTTAGCAAAAATGAAAAATGGGCTTTCTTTCCGTCTGGTTCCTTGGCCTGGAATATGCACAACGAAGATTTCATGAAACAGCTTTCGTTTATCAGTCAGTTTAAGTGGCGTGCTTCTTATGGTATTGTGGGGAATCAGGCTATCAATTCGTACCAAACTTTGGCCAGAGTAAGTCCGGTTTTATCCATCGTAAACGGAATACAAGTAAATGCAGTACAACCCAGTTCGGTGGCCAACGACAACCTGAGATGGGAAAGTACAGCCTCCACTAATATTGGTTTCGATATTGGATTCATTCAAAATAGGATTAATCTGTCTGCCGATTTCTACAAAAACATCACCTCAGACGAATTATTCCAAGTGAACTTACCGCCTTATTCTGGGTTTGCAAGCCAAATTCAAAATATTGGTAAAGTCGAAAATAAGGGGATGGAATTTACCATCAGTTCCAAGAACCTAACGGGGGCATTCCAATGGAGTACCGATTTCAATATTTCATTCAACAGAAATCAGATTCTTGAGTTACCCAGCGGTAAAGATATTATGTACAGCAATGCTCCCGGACATTGGCCCGGTTTTGCCAACCCACGGATTATGAGAGAAGGCCAGCCTTTGGGTAGTTTCTATGGATATACGTACGATGGTGTTTACCAAACTGGTGACACATTTATTCCGGGTGCTGGTTTTGAGCAAGTTGCTGGTGGTGAAAAATACCGTGACATAAACGGTAGAGATACCAATGGACAACTTACAGGCACGGGCGACAATGTGTTGAATGCTGACGATCAGCAAATTATTGGCAACCCCAATCCCGACTTTACTTTTGGCTTGAGCAACGAATTTAGCTACAAAAACTTCGACCTTACGGTGTTTTTAAGTGGCTCCCAGGGTAACGATATTTACAGCTACCAATTACAAGAACTCGACAACCTAGGCTCTTATGGGTACAATGCCACGGTCGCTGCCCTTGACAGATGGACGCCTGACCACACCAACACCAATGTGCCGATGAAGAACATAAACCGTTCGCTTAAACCTTCCTCGCGTTGGGTAATGGACGGTAGTTATATCCGCCTTAAGAATATTATGTTCGGTTACACAGTGCCAAATACCTTGCTAAAAAAGCTTGCTATTCAGAAAGTTCGTGTGTATGTAAGTGCCCAGAATCTCTTGACTTTTACGAAGTATAAAGGTTTTGACCCCGAGGTAAGTTACAAAGCTTCTAACGCTACATTAGGCACAGACTATGCAAGTTACCCCATGGTAAAATCTATTACAGCCGGATTAAGCATTGTTTTTTAATAAAAAAGACTCAGTTATTATGAAAAATCTATTATACCTTTTGTTAATTTTTACCCTCGTGTTCAATTCATCAAGTTGTACAAAACTCGACGAAGAACCCATTGGCGTTTTAGCTCCCGAGGGCTTTTTTAAGACCAAAAAAGATGTGCTTGCCGCTGTACTGGCATTCAACGGCACTTTGGCCCACGAAGCTCTTTACGGACGTCAGTTTGTGAGTGCCCTGCTTTTTAGAGACGATATGTGCGATTTGGCAGTTGCCAATGCAGACAGGGGTTTTGTGAACTCTTTCGATGGTTTGAATGCAAACAATTCGATGATGCGACTCATGTGGAACCAGTTCTACGTAGCCATTGCAGCAGCAAATACCTCAGAGGCTGGTGCTATTAGTTTGGGTCTCCCCGAACAGGACATCAATGCACTGATTGCAGAATCTCGTTTCAACAGGGCTTTTTGCTATTATCAGTTGGTGCGATGCTTTGGCGACTTGCCGTATATCGACACACCAATTTCGGATCCTGCATCGGTGGTTGCAATTAAACGAACACCAGAGGCAACTGTTTATGAACATATTATTGCCGATTTGCAATACGCCAAAGAATGGCTACCCGATCAGCAACCCTCAGATTGCAGATCCAGGCCTACAAAAGGTACGGCGGCTTCGTATTTGGCATCGGTGTTTCTTACTCGCAACGAATTTGCTAAAGCTTATTCCGAAGCCAAATATGTGATCGACAACAAGGCAAAATTTGGCTACAAACTCGAAGATGACTACCAGAACTTATTTAAAGCAATCACCACTGTAAACACCAACAAAGAAACAGTGTATTCTATTGATTTTATGGCCGTTGTGAAAGGAAGCTCGGCCAATGGTGGTAGCAGCTACAACGATGACTTAATGGGCGCAATGACCCAACCAAGCGACTACAATGCGGGCTATGGTTCTATCGTTCCCACGCTAAAAGTGTATGATTCGTACGATCCGAACGACTATCGTAGAGCTGTGAGTTTTGACACAGATTTGGGAGGAAAAAACTACACATTGTGGAAAACTCCCCGTCCGCATATCGCCAAATTTACCAGATTCCCTGGTGCTGCTACTTCGCAGACACGTTACTCGGATACCAATTACCAGGATATGCGTTTTGCGGAAGTATTGCTGATCGCAGCAGAGGCTTCGTGCGAAGTGAATGGTGGACCCAATGCAGAGAGCGAAGGATATGTAAATCAGGTACGTTTAAGAGCGCGTAATGCTGCGGGCACGCAACAGGCATACCCTGCCAATGTGGCTACGAGTTTGGCAAAGCAAGCTTTTATTGACTTGGTTTTGGAAGAGCGTCGTATTGAATTTGGTTTCGAGTGGAAGCGTTGGTTCGATATTAAACGCCGCGATTTGGGCGAGGTCGTGTTCAAAGGTACAAGCTCCTACGAACCACATGCTACTTTCGATAAAAATCGCGATTATTTGTTCCCTATTCCGCAGACTACTATCGACGTGAATGCAAATATTACCCAAAACCCGGGGTATTAAGGTGTTGTGAATTAAGCATTTTTTGTGAAAATATTGTATTCTTGTCTTTACTTTGAAGACAAGGATACAATATTTAAAACACAATAAGAAATTTATTAGAATAGAGCATTATAGCATCCCGATAAACATTAGAATTATGAAAAACAACGTAAATATATTGCTGATTCTTGCAGTCGCACTGATGGTAGGCTCTTGCCGAAGTTCGAGGAATGTAGTTTGGCTAAAAACTGCAATTGAACGATCTAACTCCCAGTTGCTTGCAGCAGCAGATACGTATAAAGATTCCTTAAAAAACCCTAGAACTTTTGAAGACGGGGTGGTGAAGTTGGTGAAACCAAGAGATTGGACAAGTGGATTTTTTCCGGGTTCGTTGTGGTTGCAGTACGAATTCACACACAACGAAACACTTAAAAATGCAGCGCAACATTACACAGAGTTGTTAGATACAATGCAGTATTATAAAGGCACCCACGATTTGGGTTTTATTCTTAATTGTAGTTATGGGAACGGATACAGAATTACAGCAGAATCAAGCTATAAAAACGTGATGTTCAACGGGGCGGCCTCACTGATGGCAAGATATAAACCACAGATGGGCGTAATTCGCTCTTGGGATGCCAACAAAGAAGTATGGCAATACCCTGTGATAATCGACAATATGATGAATCTCG
>JBDKHP010000105.1:0-4073 GCA_039797645.1 Bacteroidota bacterium | reverse complement strand
CTTGAACCTATGAATATGGTTTGCTTTGCACCAACTAGCATCGTTTCTAATTTACGCTCGCTCAGTACACCTGGTATATAATCATCTCTATCTACAAGTGTAATACCTTGTTGCAAAAAAGCGTATTTTATTTTTTTACTCCAGTAGCTATCTCCAATATCGCTAATCAAAAAGATGTCGGTACTATGTAATTCTGCAAGACGACGCGATTGTGCTATATACTCGCATTGAAGATTGGTAATTTCAACAGGCGCTGGGCCTTGCGTAAACTTCACTTTCAACCATGCTTGCGCTTCCTGACGTTCCTTTCCAAAAAGCAGTAAATCGTCGGGTTTATTATTACTCTTCCAAGCTTGAGACTTTACCAATAATTGTGTGTGAATGGATACATACGACGCATGAAAACTTAAAAGTTCCATCACTTTGTCGATCGCCAAATCTAAGTCTTCTAGATTCTCGCGCATAAATACCCAATTTATCTTGCCAATTTTTGGGTGCATGAATTTTTTGAGTAGCTCTCGCTCTGGTTCTATTACTAGGATAGGAATGAGTCTTTTCTTCATCCGGACTGCAAGCTCAATCTCTTTTCTGCAATAGACAGATTGTATAGATTCTGGAGTGATTAGAAATAAAAAATTATTTGATCGAAGAATTCCTTCGTTAATCCTATCCTGAAAGTCAACAGCTAATGGAATATCTTCTTGGTCAAACCAAACACTAAAATCACTGCAAAATAACTTGGCGTGCAGTTTCTTAGCAAGCGATAAACCGTCTTTACGGGCATAGGAAATAAAAACATCGATCATGGTTGGTTATAGGTTTTTCAGCAATTCACGTGCTTTTAAAGATAAATTACATGTTATGCCTAGCTGGTCGAGTTTATCAAGTTCTTCAGCACAGACCTCAGTGAATTTTTTTCGCGTGTCAAGATAATATTTTTGGGCAAATTGTTCGTAAATGGATTTAGCTTCTTCCCATTTATTATTGTACAAAAGTGCCGTAGCATACCTAACATAGAGAGGATCTGTTTCGGTAGCATATTGTAATGCAAACCGGGCCGGAATCTCAGCTCTTGGATCGCGAGTGAGCAAAAAAGCCCACGATAAATCTGAATATGCCTTAAGTAAACGTTTCTGTACCAATATTCTTGTGCTATCTTTCCGAAATGCTCTATTGAGTAGAATTACTGAATTTTGCTGGTTGTAGAGATTTAGTTTTTCATCAATTTCAAAAGTATTTGAGCTATAGTAGCTAGCGGCATCTATAAGCGTGTTTATGTCTTCCGATTCTTTCACTGTTTGAAAATCAACAAGGCCATATTCAATCTGTTGCGCAATAGGCAGCGGTGTGAATCCATATTTTTTCTCGTAAGCATCAATTGAAATACGTCTGTTCCAGTTTCGAATAGTTTTGTCTGACATACAAGCGATTAATGTTTTGTCTTCCGAGGCAAATCCATAACCTACAATTGCATTCTGTAACGAAATAAACTGCTGCATTTCGCCACTATTTACGTCCCAAATCCTTACGCTTTTATCTGAGTAACTTGCGGCAAAAGACTCTCCGTCGGCTGCCGTTGTTATAGATTCAACAGCAAAATCTCCGGCTCGGAAAAGCAATTTCGTATTTCCTGTAAGATCCCATTCCCGAATCACACCATTTGCGTAGCCAACAATGAAAAGTTTTGTACGGGGTATAAAACGGCAAGCACTAGCTTTGCCATAATTAGGATTCCGTACATTGATAGACTTATAAGAAGCGTCCCATAATTGCGAGGTTCCATCTTCGGAAACACTGAGTATGTTCTTATCGTCCGTTGAAAAGTCCAGTCCTGTAATATCAGCAATATGCCCCGACAACAGGCCCAATACATTGCCTTTTAGGTCACAGATTGCAATTTTTCTGTTGTTTACTACAAAGGCTAGTCTGTCGCCTTTGGGCGATAATTTCATGTTTGTAATTACTCCATAAGGAGCTGTAAATGAAGCAATTGAATTTCCATCTAGTGACCATACGAAAACTTTAGATTTTGCATCGAGAGATGCCAGAATTTTACCTTTTGCACCGAAGCATATCTGTTTTACTTCGGACTTGTGTTTGCTCAACTTCCGGATTGGTTCGGAATGTTCGTCAAGTAACAAAATATCCTCACTTTTTTCGTAACAAATTGCCACATAGCCCGTCTGCGACACCTCAAAAAGGCTAGGTCTTGCAAGCATCGATGTCCGACTTGTATGCTGATTTGAATTCAGAAGCCATTTTTTTACTGTATTGTCTGCAGATGCCGTAAAAGCAAACTCACTATCGCCAGCCTGTAGCCTTACACTGGTCACTTCTGCCTGATGACCTTTGAATAGCGAAATTTCCTCGCCATTTACCGTCCACATTCTTGCTGTTTTGTCATCAGACCCCGAGAGAACGTACTGCGAATCAAACGAAAAACACGCATCGGTTATCGCTTGAGTGTGGCCGTCAAGTAATGCAACCACCTTCCCTTTGGCATCCCAAATACCGATGCTGTGGTCTGCACTTGCGGTAAGTATAAGTTGTTTATCTGGGCTAAAACCAACTTGCGTTATAGCACCGTGGTGGCGCCTTAGAGTATATTTACGCGATCCATTTTGATTCCACAAAATTGCCGTCTGATCGTCAGACCCAGTGAGAATATACTTCCCGTCTGGCGAAAAACGAATGGCATTTACAGAGGCATCGTGTTTATTAAGAACGAGTATCTGGTTGCCTCTTCTATCCCAGATTGTTGCCGTATTATCAGCACAAGCAAGCCCCACAAATTTAGCATCTGGCGAAAATGCAATGTCATTCACCTTCGGTAATTTTGCACACAACACAGACGATTTCTGGGTGTACACATCCCACAATCGTACAGTCCTATCATTACTCGCTGTAATTGCATACCGGCCATCCGCCGAAAAATCTATCGCAGTTACTTCAGCCTGATGACCCACAAAACTCTTCACCTTTTTACCTGCCCCATCGTAAATCTCTACAACAGATGATCCTGAGAGTACAGCAAAATAATCGCCCATTGGCAACATCCTAATTTTTTTGATAGGTACATCCAACTTTAGAACAGGAATGCTGAAATTATTTTTATAAAAAATACTCGATATCGTAGATTGAATCTCTTTGTTGCTCACTATATTAGATGCTGCCAAAGCAAGTTGCATGGCTAAAGTCGGATTCTTATTCTCCTCTTCCCGCGCTTTGGCTACAAAGTTTAAAGCCCTCGTTTCCATCAGTCTGTTATATGCATCTGCCGCACTCGCTTTTGCCAAATTTTCTTGCATTTTGGCAAAACTTGCAAGTTCACGGGCTTTATTTTCACTCTCTATCGAGCGGTTAAGATTTGCCTCAGCCTCTTTTGTCTTTTTTATCGCAAGACTCTCGTTTTGTACAGCTCTTTGCTGCTGTAAAACTGCCAATTCGTAATTACGTTGAGCATTTGCTTTGGCCTTTTCAGCCTCCTTTTTTGCCACATTTGCCTCTACAAGCCGCTGGTCGGCATCCCTACGGGCAAGGATTGCTTTATTTCGTTGCGCAGTGGCATTCGCTTGCGCCCTATGAGACGATTGCAACAATTTGTAACTCCACCCAGCCAATATAAAAGCCAAAATTGCTAGTAGCGTCATCAGAACCGTCATAAAACGCCACCTTTGGGCAGCCATTTTTTTCCTTCTGCTCTGTGCTTGTATTTCCAACCTACTCGCCTCTATAAAACTTGTAATGGCAGCGGTTGGTTCTGGGTTTTTATGTTCTTCCGTTGCTTTCTGGAGCCAGACACTCGCCATTTCAAACTCCACGCCCCGCAATAAAAACTCATCATCCCGATCAGAATCTATCCACTTGGTAGCCGCCAAAGACCAACGCGTATGGGCACTCACATGATCGCGGTCTGTATCTATTGCCCGCAGCAATTCACTAAACGCTGTATGAAACTCCTTAATTCCAGGCCGAAAATCAATCCACTGTATTCCAGCCAATATTGGGGGTAAAGATTCCAACGAAACTTCCTCAAAAAGGATAGAAACAAATCTTTTTTTCTGACTCTGAGC
>JBDKHP010000104.1:0-2655 GCA_039797645.1 Bacteroidota bacterium | reverse complement strand
TCTAAAAAGTATTTTTTTTCATTAAAAAAAATATTCGTGAAAATAACTATCATGTATTCAAGATATTATACATTATAAAAATTCGTGCATTCGTGGCGAACATACTTTTTAGAGTGGACTCGTCAAGGCAAAAGAAGAGGTAAGTAGAGTCAATGTGGCCAATATTATATTGATCTACAGATATTTATGAATAAAGAACGCTAGATCGAAGCTCAGCAAAACCACTAACAGATATGTCATTTGGCTGTTAGCTCGAACTCCACCTTATGAAATAAGAGAACCAATCCGGGCTAGTTTGGTCGGCAGCATCATTTGTAACGCTGTAAGTTCGCTGGGCCGAAACTTTCGGTTGGCCTACGGCCATGGGGCGCACAATCGGCGACTGTTGCTACGGATGCGTCACATGGCCGTAGGCCAACCGAAAGTGTTTGCCCAACGAAATTACGGCGTGGAATTGGAAAACTGCCGCACGGTCTAGCCCGGATAGTAGCGGTAGCCCACAGCAAGCTGACGCAATGCCCTTTTGTACAGTGGTTTGATTGAAATATTTCCGTAGCCAAGTGATTCAGTTCCCGTTTGCGAGGACTACAAGCGGATAGCCGGTAGCCGCCCTAATTTTAAAGAGTTTGGCTACAGCTTCTAATAATTATTTTTTTTGCTCTGGAGGTCAAATCCATAACAAGAAATAGCACACGCCTTAGTTGAGAATGTGGTTTTCGATATAAACGACAAGGGCTACACCAATAAGCATCGCAATTGTCCAGACTACACGGTGTAGTTTTGGAGAGTTTTGCCAGAATTCGGCAAAATCTACATTTTGGTCGGTGTATTCATTTATCCGTTTCGGATAGCCTTGGAAAAAAAGCACTGCGACACTAATTGGCAGTAGTGTTGTGCCAATATACAGAATCTTAGGATGGTATCTGCCATCAGTTGTCAGCTCCCAATAAGTGAAAGCCGAGGCAATTAACGAAACAATCAAGAAGAACGCACCAATCACCAATCCGGCTTTGTTGTTTTTTACATTTGCTATGAAATTTTTCATAATCAGTGGTTTAGATTATACTGTGTCCATAAAAGACTGCTCTACTTTATTGAATAGCACTACCCCGATTGCCAATACCACAACTGCAAAAACGCTGCTATACCACAAACCGCCAGTTCCCGAATAAGTACCACCGAGCAAAGCATACCGACACAACTCAATAATCGGGCTCACCGGATTCAAGGCCACAAAAGCCCTAAATTTTTCTGGCACTGAATTGATAGGATAGATTACAGGTGTGGCATACATCCACAGTTGTACGCCAAATGCCACTAAGTTCGTAAGGTCGCGGTATTTTGTGGTGAGGCTCGAGATGATAATACCGAATCCCAATCCGAGTATCGCCATGAGGAAAACTAAGTACGGAATGACAAATACAAAACTGTTTGGTGCGAAATTGGCCCCTCGTATCTTGAAAATTATCATGAAGCCAAACAAAAGCCCCAACTGAATAAAGAATTGGAGCAAATTGGAGATGACAATTGAAATTGGCGAAACCAAACGAGGAAAATACACTTTGCCGAAGATACCGGCGTTGCTCACGAAGGTATTTGCTGTGCCGTTTAATGCACCAGAAAAATAGTTCCAGAAGACAATACCCGACAAATAGAACAAGAACGGAGGAAGCCCGTCTGTTGATATTTTGGCAATACTTCCGAATACGATGCTGTATATTGCGGTGCTAATCAGAGGGTTGATAATAAACCAGAGTGGCCCTAGTATTGTTTGTTTGTAGCGAGCCACTAAATCTCTTCGTACAAAAAGATATATCAGGAATTTGTATTCCCACACTTCGCGTAGGTTAATATCTAATAAGTGTCGTTTGGGCCGTATTATCTGACTCCATTCACCTTCGTTCATTTGTCGTAAATTTAAGTGGGAAACATACTGCTTATTAACCTTGCTTTTCTCCCAACGGTTTAGTCAAATTTACACTAAAAATCTTAATTGCGGAGAGGTCTGGTATTGACATAAGGGTGGGGGTGTAAAAAAAAAGGCAGACATTACGTCTGCCTTGAGAAAGTGGTGCCACCAGGAATCGAACCGGGGACACAAGGATTTTCAGTCCTTTGCTCTACCAACTGAGCTATGGCACCTTTTTCTTTTGCGTGTGCAAACTTACGATATATTTTTAGATTTTGCAATAGCAAAAGTGCATAATTTTTACCTTTATTTCGAGACTCATTTCACCTTCTTGATTTCCGGCAGTTTGCTATTTCAAGTTACTGCTTTATATGGGCAAGTCGGTGTAAGAATACTCATATTTCATGCTTTGGGTGTTGGTCCTTTCGCACGCAAATACGATCATGTTTCGATCTGATTACAGAATTTCTTTTGTTAATAAAGGTTAAATATGACTCCAAGGGGGCAATATTCTCTAAAATCACCAACTATCTGATTTGCTATTTCTGTCTAAGTGTCACATTCAGTGTGTATTAGTAGGGATTTCAGTAGGGTTTGGACTCATTTAATTTTGTCACTTCGACTATTTTTATTTCATCGACCTACGAGAACTTGTAAAAGTCCATTGACAGTTTGTCTGGCTCTATTTATGGTTTGTGGTGAGCATTTTTTCATTTCAAACTCAGTTGAAAAAAAAAATTTTTTCA
>JBDKHP010000103.1:0-7961 GCA_039797645.1 Bacteroidota bacterium | reverse complement strand
CAATTACCTGTTCGAAGGCCCAGATGGAAATATTTGGAGCTCATGCCATTACATGATGTACGAAAAAAGACCTTATCCGTACAGTCAAACACTTGAAACTTGGGAACCGATACCACAAATGGGTTACGAACCAGTCTATTATAAAGATGGACGGTTCTATATTCACGCGCCAACTTGGACAGAACAAATTGTTAATTATTGAACCGAAGTGATAAATCCAACTTACAAATAACACAATGACAAATCTACGGCCACTATTTATAGTAATGCTGGGCTTATATTAACACTAACCGCTTCATAATCAGCAATTAAACCGAGAGAAAAAAATAAAAATAATTAGGAGCGGGAGCGAAACATTACTTATATACGGCTGCTGCCGGCTATCCGCTTGTAGTCCTCGCGTTCGGGTACGAAATCAACTGGAAACCCTTGTATTTCAGTCGAATCGTGTCAGCTTGCTGACGCCGCATCACACCGCTGTGGGCTACCGCTACTATCCGGGCTAGACCCATCGGCAGCACCATTTGTAACGCCGTGGGTACGCAATACCCATACTTTCTTTGGCCTGCGGCCATGCGGCTATCAGGGTCAGAGAGTTGCCAAACACAAACTGGGAAATTCTCTACAGACTTTCGTAAGGTTTCGTTTCATTTATAAATTTCTACCATATATATTTATGTTTTGAAACGTACCTACATGAAAGCACAACTTACAAATCAATACTGGGAAGTATTTCCACAAATAGCCTATTAAATTGCAACCAAGATTACCAACTCACCTAGGCCAGAATTCGTGTGTTTAAATTAACGAAATTCACAAAAACCTAACATATAAGTTCATGAACAAAATTCTTTACTTCTCAGCGATTTTACTATTCGCAGTGTGGGGCTGTAGTCCTAAAATCGACTATAAAGGCTATGTCCCCGAAAATGTAAACAACTTCTCTACGGGATTTATTACCCAAGTGCTTCAGGGCAATATTGACTCGTCTATGGAATTACTTGCACCAAACATGAAAAACGAAAACGGACACGCTGTACTCACCAACACCTACCAGAATCTTCAAAAGTTTCCGATCGACACATTTACAATTGCCAACGCCGACAAGAGAATACTAATGGGCAGTGAAGGATATACTGATTATAGTATTATGTATGAATGTAAATCGGAAAACAAGTTCGTATATTTCGCGATCGGAATCCATGATGCTCAAAATAAATTGACGGTATAGAACTTCGATGGGAGGATAATGGATACTTCCTTATCGAGTATGTTTGAATTTTCGCTTACCAACAAGAGTTGGTTGCATTACCTATTTCTATTTTTTGCTGTTTCTATTCCCATTTTTATACTTGTGAGCTTAGTTGCTGCATTCCGAACAAAATTGAATAAGAAATGGCTTTGGATTGTAGGAATACTTGTGTGTTTTGTGCAATTTAGTATGAATTGGACAACAGGTACTGTAGATTTCCAGATATTTAATGTATCTTTTCTGGGTGCAGGCATTTCTAGAATGGGAAATATCCAACCTTGGATTCTTTCGTTTTCAATCCCTATTGTGGCAATATTATTCTGGGTTAAGCTATTTACTGAAAAGAAAAAGCACAAAAAGCAGCTCGAAATTACTTAGACTTATTAATTTAGAACGCCGCACAGACGTGCGGTGTTGTTTATTTGATTGCGGGCTTTTGGGTGGCATGTCGCTTTGTTCGGGTATCTAGTGATGTGTTTAATTTCAGATGTTTGATCTACTTGGAGCACCCACCCGCCCTAACGGGTCAATGTCATTAAGTTAAGCGTTTGCCGCTGTATTGGAACGCAGTGTCCCAGATTTTGAAACGCAGAAACACGCGGTTTTTTTCTTTTCTGAGCCAATAATGAGGATGCGAATCTTAGCAAAACAAGGTGGCTGGGATGTGTTTTACGCTACTTCTGCTTCGCCGTTGGGTAGGTTGAAGCGAGGCTGATGGTTCGGGTGCAAAACGCTCCATGGCCACAGGCCAACTGAAAGTGCTTGCCCTGCGTACCTACGGCGTTACAAATGGTGCTGCCGATCGGTCTAGCCCAGATAGTAGCGGTAGCCCACAGCGGTGTGATGCAGTGTCAGCAAGCTGATGCTATTTGTTTGGAATACAACGGCTTCCAGTTGATTTCGTACCCGAACGCGAGGACTACAAGCGGATAGCTGGCAGCAGCCGTATATAAGTAATGTTTCGCTCCCGCTCCTAATTCTTTTTTTTATTTTTTTTCGTTCGGCTGGCTCGTTTAGCGTTGATAGACGTAAAAACTGCGTACGCCAATTTTCTGATTGTGAAAGACTTTGATGCCGATTAGGTCGTTGTAGAAGGGCATTATTTTGGTTTTGGCAAGCAGGTGGCTGTTGGCGTAGAAGTACATCGACTCGCCCACTTTTTTGATCGTGAGCCTATTGACTGTGTTGTCGCGGTTTATATATTTACTTGGATACCAATCTATTAATTTTTGAATGTGTCCTTTGTTCATGCGAAATATCTTGAAGTTGCCTTTGCCTGAAATGAGGAAGTTGTATTCGTTATCTTCGTCGTCGCGCCCCCAAAGTATGCCATATCCGGGATCGCCGTTGAGGTCGAACTTTTCAAGTTCGGCGATTATCATGTAGTCGCGGCTTTCGTCGATGGGTACGTGTTTTTTTACCGAGAGTGCTTTTTGGGTGCGTAGGTGTTGCAGAAAGTAGTAGCCGTCGCGAATGTCGGTGACGGCGATGTCGGAGTTCAGGATGGGCCAATCGTTGCGGTTGTCCTGAAATTCGTCGAAGAACAGAAGTGTGCCTTGGCTGTGGGCTGTGTGTGCGAGGGTTAGGCTTAAAACGATGGCTATGAAGAGTTTACGCATGGATTCTCGGTGTTTAAAATTTAACTTTATTGAGCGAATTTACTTGTTTGAAGGCGATTAGACGGTCGTAACCGTCGCGCCAACTGTTGTGATAAAGGTAAATATTATAATCGTTTTCGGTCTCGAAATATGTGCCGTCGATACGGGCTGGATCGGTGGTGGCTTTGTCGGGCTGGGCGAGTAGGTATTGGTAGTTGTAGTAGCCTTGCTTGAGTTGTACGTTGAGTTGGTAGGTTTGGGTTTCAAAGTTGTAGGTCATGCGGAAATTGGGGTCGAGCTGCCAATTGCTCAATGCGCCCACAACGAATACTTGCCCGTCGGTATAGGGTTGTGGGGCGTATAGATTGAAATAAACGCCTACATAATCGGCGCGTGTGGCGGAGGCGTCGCTGCTTTCGAGGCTAATCATAAATTGGCCGTTGAGGTCGTCGTCGTAGGAATATTTCTCGCCGTAGCGTGGCCGCGAGGGGCTGAGCCAAAAGTTCATAATGCCGTTCTGGTAGGCTATCCGTTCGGTGGTTGTGGTTTTGTATCGGATATTTTGGGTGTTGAACCATCGGTATTCGTTGCCTGCGAGGAAAGAATTCTCGGGCTTGTTGCGGTATTCGACAGCGCCTGTTCGTACAAAAAGGGGTGTGAGGATGTGGGTTGCGCCTACAATTGGGCCGTTTTGTTGTACTTCGAGGGTGAGTTCGGCGGCAGGGTCGTCTATGGGATAATCGGAATAGTTGAGTTCTACTTCGATGTCTTGGCCTGTGTCGCGGTATCGGCTGTCGATGGGGCGTTGTATGCGGGTTTGTAGGTTTACGAGTTGTTCGTACACAAAAAATCGATTACGAAGTACCAATTTCTCCTTGCCACTGTGGGTAAATACTTCGACAATGTAATTCCCCGATTTTGTGAAATGAAAGTCGTTGTTGGGTATTTCAAGTTGGTAGTGGGTGTAGCTTACAATCGTATTGGCCGACTCGGAACTTTCGCGCAAGGGTGCGTTGTCGTAACCGTCGAGGTATTCGCTGCTGACGAGTTTGCTGGGCTGCCAGTTCTTGTTGCAATGAATCACGCGGTAGTTATAATTGGGGCTTTGTCCGGCCAAATCGTCGAAGCTTAATAGGAGTGTATTTGCGGAATTTAGTAAAATGGCTGGAGTTGCCCTAGGCGATTCGAGGGGGTGTAGCAATACTGTGCGAATTTGTGTGCCTACGACTGTATCTGTAAGTACCGCCTGCGAAAACAGGGCGGAATGTAGGTTTAGAAACAGGCTCAAGGCCAAAAATACAGGTAAGCGAAGCGTGTTTTGCGCTTGCTTTGGGCTTTGTTTCGCAAAAAACGAACGCTGGGCTGGAAATACTTGTTTACTAATCATCTTAGAATAACCGTATTAGATTGATACTTAATTAGGTAGAAACCTACCTGATTAATACCGTTAAAATATCCACACAAAAAAGGATACTAAACTTAAAAAACTATTAATTTTGGTGCGCAAAAATAATAAAATCAAGTGTTTGAGATGTCTAAAGTTATAAAGATTAAAAAAGGTTTGAATATCAAACTGAAAGGCGAGCCCGAAGCAATGCTTCAGCAAGGGTTTAGCTGCGAGACATTTGCTATCAAACCGACTGATTTTCCGGGCTTGACTCCTAAGCTCAAAATCGGTGTAGATGAAGAAGTACTTGCTGGTACTCCTTTGTTTATAGACAAATATCAGCCGGAAGTAAACTACTGTGCGCCAGTGAGCGGTACGGTGGTTGCAGTGAATCGTGGCGAACGTCGTCGCATCCTTGAGGTAGTGATAGCAGCCAAAGGTGATGCGTATGTGGAATATCCCAAAGTGGATCCGATGAGTTTGGATACGGCTCAGGTAAAAGAACGTCTTTTGGCAAGTGGTTGTTGGCCATTTTTGCGTCAGCGTCCGTATGCAGTAGTGGCAAACCCTACCGATGTTCCGAAGCATATTTACATTTCTGCATTTGATTCTGCACCGCTTGCCCCCGATTACAATTTTGTACTAAAGGGTAAAAAAGCGGCTTTTCAGGCGGGTGTAAATGCTTTATCGAAGCTTACATCGGGCAAAGTACGTATCTGTACCGATGCTGATGCTGCGCCCAACGAGACGTTGGCTGGTTTGGCAAATGCAGAATCGTATGCTTTCTCTGGGCCTCACCCAAAGAGTGCAATTGGGGTGCAAATTCACAATATTGAGCCAATTAATAAAGGCGATATTGTGTGGTATGTGAATCCACAAGACGTTTTGTCAATTGGTAATCTATTTACCGAAGGTAAATTTATGACCGACAGACTTGTTGCGCTTACAGGTGCACAAGTTTCAGCACCAAAATATGCGCAAACAAAACTAGGTGCAAATATCGACGCATTTACAAAAGGCCAATTACTAGACGGCGACAACCGCATAATCTCGGGCAATGTGCTCACGGGTGAAGCGCTTTTAGTGGGTGGTTTCATTGGTTTCTATGATGCGCAGGTTACTGTAATTCTCGAAGGCCGCGAACCTGAATTCCTCGGATGGGGAACGTTGGGACTTTCTAAATGGAGTGTGTCGCGTACATTCTGGTCGTGGTTGATGCCAAAACGCACATACGACCTGAATACCAATATGCACGGTGGACACAGACCTTATGTAGTTACGAATGAGTACGAAAAAGTAGTGCCTATGGATGTACTCCCGGTACAACTCATCAAGGCAATTCTTGTGGACGACATAGATCTGATGGAGCAGTTGGGTATTTACGAAGTAGCCGAAGAGGATCTTGCGCTTTGCGAAGTTATTTGTACCTCGAAAACCGAAGTGCAACGCATTGTGCGCATGGGCCTCGATAAGGTTCGTAAAGAAATGAGCTAACACTTGACAAAAAAAATAACATCATAACTAATGAAAGTCTTAAAGAATTACTTGCATAAAGTAAAACCTAATTTCGAGAAAGGCGGAAAGTACGAGAAGTACATGTCTGTTTTTGAAAGTTTTGAAACTTTCCTTTTCGTATTGGGTAATGTGACACCTAAAAAAGGTGCCCACATCCGCGATGCCATAGATCTGAAACGAACCATGATCGTGGTTGTAATTGCATTGATTCCTACCCTACTCTTCGGTATGTGGAATACTGGATACCAACACTACCTATCAGTAGGACAGACGGTTGGTATCGCAGAGAATTTGCTTTACGGAGCTATTAAAATCGTTCCGCTTATTGCTGTTTCGTATATCGCTGGTCTGGGTGTGGAATTTATCTTTGTGTATTTCAAAGGTAAAGAAATTGAAGAAGGATTCTTGGTCTCGGGTTTACTCATTCCGCTGGTTGTACCCGTTGACGTACCGCTTTGGATGGTTGCCGTGGCTACTGCCCTTGCAGTGCTCGTGGGTAAAGAAGCTTTTGGTGGTACGGGTATGAACATTGTAAACCCGGCCCTACTCTCACGTGCAATCTTATTTTTTGCATATCCAAGCAAAATGTCGGGCGACAAAATTTGGATCGGCGGACTCGAAGATAAAGGACACGAAATTGTAAACGGTTTCTCTGGTGCAACCGTATTGGGCAACCTTGCTGCAAACGTAGCTCCACAAGACGGATTGAAACACGCATATTCAACGCTCGATTTCTTCATCGGTTGGATTCCCGGTTCGGTGGGCGAAACCTCAACGCTTGCTATTTTAATCGGTGCTGCAATTCTGATTTACACAGGTATCGCAAACTGGAAAATAATGGTATCGGGAGTTATTGGTGGTGCTGTAATTGGCTTGTTGTTCAATCACTTGGGTGGTGCAGGCAATATGCTGATGCAAACACCTTGGTACGACCATCTGATGCTCGTCGGTTTTGCATTCGGTATCGTATTTATGGCTACCGACCCAGTAACAGCTGCTCAGACTGAACGTGGTAAATGGATCTATGGCTTCCTGATTGGGTTTTTGGCAATCATGATCCGTGTATTAAACCCTGCTTATCCCGAAGGAGTTATGTTGGCCATCCTCCTAATGAACGTATTTTCGCCACTGATAGACTATATCGTTGTTCAGGGTAATATCCGTCGTAGGTTGAAAAGACTCAAGGCTTAATCCCCACAAATTAAACTATTGATAATGAATACAAATAGCAATATTTATACAATACTTTACGCCAGTGGTCTTGTGTTGACAGTAGCGATACTACTTGCTGTAGTAGCGGTTTTGCTGCAACCTTTTCAAGATCGGAATGTGGTGATAGAGAAAAAACAAAACATTCTCACTTCCATTGGTGTTATCACGACTCCCGAGAATGCTGATTCCATCTACTCAGCTACAATTAAAGACGACTTCGTAATCGACTCCACAGGCCAACGCAAAGAAGGCAAAGGTTTCGACGTAGAAATGGTAGAAGAAGTAGCAAAAAAAGGCAGTGAACGCAAACTTCCTGTGTTCATCGCACAAGTAAGCGATGGAACCACCAAAACAATTATCCCACTTCGTGGTAAAGGTCTTTGGGGTCCTATCTGGGGCTATGTCTCTTTAGATGCAGACCAGAGTACGATCTATGGTGCTTCATTCGACCACAAGGGTGAAACCCCTGGCTTGGGCGCCGACATCAACCAGCCCTTTTTCCAAGATCAGTTCAAAGGAAAAACTCTCTTTGAAGGCGATAAATTCAACTCTATTATCGTGTACAAAGGCGGAAAAGGCTCAGCAAGCGTTGCCGGCGATCTTACTCACGGAGTCGATGCAATTTCTGGTGGTACAATCACATCAAAAGGCCTACAAGCCATGTTGTTAGATTGTCTTTCGCCTTATGTTACTTATCTGAAAACCAACAAAAAATAATACGACATGGCCTTTTTTTCATCAAAAGAAATAAAGTTGCTTACAGGCCCCATCTCTGTCGATAACCCGATCACGGTACAAGTGCTAGGTGTGTGTTCGGCATTGGCGGTAACTGTAAAGCTCGAACCTGCCATAGTAATGGCCATATCTGTTACCATGGTTACGGCATTTTCCAACTTCATCATTTCCCTAATCCGAAACACGATTCCTTCGCGTATTCGGATTATTGTGCAATTGGTAGTAGTTGCCGCACTTGTAATTATTGTAGATCAAGTACTTA
>JBDKHP010000102.1:0-4114 GCA_039797645.1 Bacteroidota bacterium | reverse complement strand
GTAGTTTATCTCGAACTTTTTCTTGTTGAAGCTGCTTTCGAGTTGCGTTTTGTAGTCGAGAACGCGCGATTCGTCGGTATGGATGATTTGTATATATCGGAAAAGTCGGTTCGCTTCGTCTAGGTCGCTGGCATCGATGCGAATAACCACCCGGATATTGATTGTGGGTATGTCTTTGGTAATTATTTGAATTTCGCCAAATTGGTTAGAGAGCTTGAGTTGGTCGTACTCGGCAGCAGAATAGGTGTGCTTTATTTCCTTTTTGAAGGAATTGTCTGCAAAGCTTGTGTTGCTCAGGAGCATGAGGAGGCTCAGGAAATAGACGATTGTGTTTGCGAGTTTCATCGGTTCATGTATTTTTTACACTTGTATATCAGATACTTATGGAGCTATGCTTAGCTGGTTTGCGGTAGTAGTTTGAGTATGTGGCTTAAAAAACTTTCTTGGGTACGTAGGCAGTCGATGCGCATTTGTAGGGCCATTTGTAGCTTGCCCGCAGCTTCCATTTCGCGAATTACGGTGGCGTAATTTGTGTTAATTTCGTGTAATTCTGCACGAATGTTGTTTTTGTCGTATTTGGTCACATTGCCATTGTTGTTGTAAATTTTATTGAGGAGGCTTGCTATTTCGCCTTGGTAAAAGCCCTCTACCACGAGCATTTCGGGTGTCGCATTTTGCTGTTGTTTGTATTGGTTGCCATGGTAAGGAAGAAGCAATATTGCGCAAATGGAGGCCGCTGCTAACCAATAACTTATGGTTGTACGGCGGAAACTAAAAATGCGTTGGGCTTCCAGCTTTCTACGAAATCGTCGGCGGTGTCCTACGGGGAGTGCTTGGTCGAAATCCGAGTTGTGTGTGTTTATATATTCTTGTAGCCTGTCCATTTGTTCCCTATTTTGAAAGTATTTCGAGTAATCTATGCCTTGCTCTTGTGTACTGAGACCTAGAAGTCGAACTGCTTACGGCTAAAATTGCTGCGACTTCGTCGTGATCGTAGCCTTCGAAAAGTATCAGCGAGAGTACGATTCTATATCCGTCGGGCAGAAGTAGCATTGCCGATTTAATCCGTTCCACATTGAAACAAATCTCTTCGGTTGTGTCTTGTGTCTCAATTTCTGTTGGCGATTCAGTTTCATGCAAATCTGTGTCAAACTCGATTTCGAGTTTCTGTTTCCGAATGGCATCTATGGCGGTATTTACCACAATTCGTTTAAGCCAGGCACCAAAACTGGATCGGTATTCAAACTGCCCCAACTGTGCAAATGCCTTTATGAATGCATCTTGCATACAATCTTCGGCCAAAGCGTGCTGTTTTACAATGCGTAATGCCACGGTGAACATCTGCCGTGCATAGTGGTTGTACAAGGTATTTTGCGCCGTGTGTTTCCCTCGTTTGCAAGCATCGAGCAGTGCGTTGATATTTTCTGAATCCAGTTTCAAGCTTAGCGATTATCTTAAAGACGAAAGCCAAATTGATTTGCTGCACCAGTACGACAATTTATCGGCCATGTTTCCATTATTTAAGATACAAATAGCAAAGAACTGTCGCCATAGCTCAGAAAACGAAAGTTGTTTGCAAGAGCGTACTCATACACTGCATTCCATTGCTGGCCTATCAGCGCCGAGATGAGTACCAGCAAGGTACTCTTGGGCTGGTGGAAATTCGTAATAATTGCCCGTATTAGTTTCGATTGATAGGGTGGTGCTATAAGTATCTGTGTTTGAGCTTCTACGAAATCGAGTTTGTGCTGGTGCATATATTCTATCAGAGCGGTGAGGCTTTCGGTAGCAGAGTATTCAGGGCTATATTGGTAGGGCAACCACTGGCTCACAACCAAATTTTCGGGTTGGAGCAGTGGGTTTACCAGCACCATTACGCCAAGCCAATAAATGCTTTCTATACTACGCAGGGAAGTTGTACCTACGGGTATAATGCGGCCTGCAAACTCGCAGAGCATTTCCAATTGTGCAACTGTGAAGTAAAAATGTTCGGAATGCATTTCGTGGGCACCAATGGTCTGTGTGCTTACTGGCTTGAACGTTCCTGCCCCAACATGCAACGTGAGTTCGGTAGAGCGAATACCCCTTGCTGCTATCTCCTCGAGTACATTGGGGGTAAAATGCAGACCTGCCGTTGGGGCAGCGACACTGCCTTTGGTTTTAGAATATACCGTCTGATACCTCTCTGTATCAATCGCTTCCGATTTTCTATTCAGATAAGGTGGAATGGGCGTATGCCCCACCCTTTCAATAATTTCTGCAAATGTTCGTTCGGTATTCAGCCAACTGAATTTAAGAATATAACTCCCGTCCTGAAACTTCTCAACTTGCCAGACACTTAGAATTTCACCATTTGTATCGGGCATTACGCACTGTAAGGCCCCCGACTTCCAACGCTTGGCATTCCCCACAATACACTTCCAAGTACAAGCCTCCCTTTGTTGGAAAGCCAGCTGATAATCGTTCGGTGTAATCGGCTCCAAGCAAAAAACCTCGATTTGTGCTCCAGTCTCTTTAGCAAAAGCAATCCGGGCACGTATCACCTTTGTGTTGTTAAAAACAAGTAAACTATCTGACGGAATAAGCCCCGGCAAATGGTCGAATTTTTTGCATAAAATATCTGTATTTGGTCTGTAAACCAATAATTTAGAGGCATCTCGTTTATCTAGCGGATAGCGGGCAATATTTTCTTCAGCAAGTGGATAGTCGTACTGAGAAATTTCAATATCTTGCGTTTTCATTGTCATAATTTCGGACAAATTTCAGAATAAATATTCCGAAAAAAAAGTCTGGATGTAAAATATACAACCAGACTTCGCAAGGTAGTGTCACTAAAAATATATACTCAATTAATTATTGTGCAGAAACGGAGTCGGCCACCAGAACAGTGTCGGTGGTTTTTGCTTCATGCGCATGAACTGCCCGAGGGTTAATTTCGTAGTCCATGCTACAAGAAGGGCACTTACCCTGTTCTTCGTCGCCACTTCCTTCGCAGTGCATTGGGCAAACATACGTAGCAGTATAAGCCACCGAATTACTATCAACAGTTACCCCCTCTTCCTCTTTCGGTGCCGACTGGCAAGCGATAAAAGAAAGTGCAAAAACGAGGCTCAAAACTTTTATAAAGCTCTTCATATTAAGATAGTTGGCTATCAGTTGCAGTTGCAATATACCCCACTGCATCTTTGTCATGAAACAAACTGTCGGTATTCTCTTCCCCTTCAGCAGGTGCGTTCTCTTGTGGTTGAACCTCTTCAGAAGCAGGTTGTTCTGTAGCACCTTCGGGTTTGTCTGAGCTTGAAGTATTGCAGGCAGTAATAGACAATGCAAAACTTGCGGCCATTGCCAAATAAATAAATTTTAGTTTTTTCATGTTTTTAAAAATTAAGTTGTTAGATTAATTTATGCCAAAGAGGCAAAGCAAATTTAAGCTATTTGCTTACGAATCAAAATTATTTAACTACTTTTGGAGTAAAATCATTAGTTGTCATGGCAAAACAAAAGTTTAATTTCGATACATCCGTCGCTCAAGTCGAGGATATTATAGGCAAGATTGAACGAAACGAAATGTCGCTCAACGATATGTTCGATCAGGTAAAATACGCCGTAGAACTACTTGATGAGTGCAAGAAGACACTTTTTGAGGCGGAAAGTTCAATAGCCGGATTGTTTGATGCTACCAAAAAATCGTAATCAGTTCGCCCACTTTCGTCGAAATTTGCGAGCGAACCAAGCGTAAGCAACAAGCCCAGCCCAAATAAATAAATAATTATTAGGAGCGGGAGCCAAACTTTTCAAATAAGCCCCGCTGCCGGCTATCCGTTTGTAGTCCTCGCGTTCGGGAACGAAATCAACTGGAATCTTTTGTATTTCAATCGAATAGAATCAGTTTGCTGCCACCGCATCACACCGCTGTGGGCTACCACTACTATCCGGGCTATACCGTACGCCCACTTTCCAAATCCACGCCGTAATCAGGCTGGGCAAACTCTCCAGTTGGCCTGAGGCCATGAAAAAAATTACGCTTTTCTCGAATGTTAGAAGCCTATCTAAGCCCAAGCCCCTTAGGATTCTTTAGGAAATCGTGGCACTTAGCCCAGCAACAAAGATTCGC
>JBDKHP010000101.1:0-3803 GCA_039797645.1 Bacteroidota bacterium | reverse complement strand
AAGAGGGTAAAGAAAGTTTGTCTATTCTGGAAAATGTACAGATTGGTAAAAAAGCTCCAGATTTTACCATGAACGATATTAAAGGTGCTGCTGTTAGTTTGAGTTCTTTAGAAGGTAAGGGCTATCTATTACTCGATTTTTGGGCTGGCTGGTGCAAACCATGTCGTGCTGAAAATCCTAATGTGTTGGCAGTGTACAACAAATTCAAATCTAAAGGTTTCTCTGTTGTAGGCGTTTCTTTAGACCGGAACAAAGAAGAGTGGGAAGCTGCTGTAAAAGAAGATAAGTTGCCTTGGTTGCAGTTGTCGGACATTCTTTTCTGGGAAAGCCCTGTGGTGAAAATGTATGGTATTCATTCAATTCCTCACAACTTGTTGCTCGATAAAGACGGGGTGATTGTCGCTACCGATTTGCGTGGCCCAGAATTGTAAGCCAACGTTGCTGAACTTTGTGGTAAGTAACACAAATTGGTTTTGCAGCAATCTTGGGTTGCAATTTTGCCTGATGTTTGGGTGCTTGTCGTTGGCTTGCTACCCTTAATAAAAAAAACTCAAACGGAAGTTTGAGTTTTTTTTATTAAGGGTAGCAAGGGTGGAATTCCAAAGGACACTTTTCCGGACCCTTATTGAAACTTAGGGGCGTTTGGGGGTTTGATGCTGGCGTTCTTTTGAAATACAGTAGCCCCAATTAGCCCGGATAGTAGCGGTAGCCCACAGCTTTTAGGGGAGACGAAGGAGGTGGTTTCAGCAAACTGATTTCGCATCGCGTATAGTAAGGCGGCCAGTTGATTTCGCCCCGAAAAGCGAGGACTACAAGCGGATAGCCGGTAGCCGCCGCATATTAATGTGTTTGGCTACAGCTCCTTATTATTATTTTTTATTGCTGGTTTATGGTGGCTTTGTTTTTTTGTATTGATGGGCTATGTGGAAACGAACTTTGTTATTGGGCGGGGGTGTTTTGAAGGGGCTTTGTTATTGTTTAACGATAGTTACCTGTCTCTGGGCGATTTATTGTTTCGTTTACGTTTAATTTTCCGTAGCTTTGCCCCCGATTTTTTTGTATCAGGCGCGAGCTATTTATGTCGAATCCTTATATATATTGGCTTTGAGTAAAACAAAATACATCTTCGTTACGGGCGGGGTTACTTCGTCGTTGGGTAAAGGTATAATTTCGGCTTCGTTGGCCAAATTGTTACAGGCGAGAGGGCATACGGTTACAATTCAGAAACTAGATCCTTATATTAATGTGGATCCGGGGACCTTGAATCCTTATGAGCATGGCGAGTGTTTCGTTACCGACGATGGTGCGGAAACGGATCTGGATTTGGGGCATTACGAACGTTTTCTGGGTGTGCCAACTTCGCAAGCAAATAATGTGACTACTGGCCGGATTTATCAGAGTGTGATTGATAAGGAACGCAAGGGCGATTATTTGGGAAAAACGGTGCAGATTATTCCGCATATTACCGATGAAATTAAGCAACGGATTAAGATTCTGGGGAATAAATACAAATACGATTTTGTAATTACCGAAATTGGTGGTACGGTGGGCGATATTGAATCGTTGCCCTATATCGAGGCTGTACGCCAGCTTAAGTGGGACTTGGGCTTAGGTAACAGTATCGTGATTCATTTAACGTTGGTGCCATTTCTGGCGGCAGCTAAAGAGCTTAAAACGAAACCAACGCAACACTCGGTGAAATTACTGTTGGAAAATGGTATTCAACCTGACATTCTGGTTTTACGGACGGAACACCCACTTCCGCAGGACGTGCGGCGTAAGGTGGCACAGTTTTGTAATGTGGGCATCGAATCTGTGATTGAATCGCGAGATGCTTCTACAATTTACGATGTGCCGGTGATGATGCAGACCGAAAAATTGGACATCAGTGTACTTAAAGCACTCAATATGCCAATTGGCGATGCACCGGAAATGACGGATTGGAAGAAGTTTCTCGAACGCCTGAAATCTGCTACTCGGGTTGTCGAGATCGCCTTGGTGGGTAAGTATGTGGAACTTCCCGATGCCTATAAATCTATTGCGGAGGCGTTGGTACATGCTGGGGCGTCGAATCATGTGAAAGTGAAAATTAGATGGGTACATTCAGAACAAGTTAATTACCAAAATGTTGCAGAAAAACTCTCTGATGTATCGGCGATTTTAATTGCACCTGGTTTCGGACATCGTGGTCTCGAAGGTAAAATAATTGCAACCACTTTCGCACGGGAATCCAAAATTCCATTCTTGGGTATTTGTCTGGGTATGCAGGTGGCTGTTATTGAATACGCTCGCAATGTGTTAGGCTTGGTAAATGCCGACTCGCGCGAGATGCAGCACGCCACACCATTCCCTGTGATTGATCTTATGGACGAGCAAAAAAGCATTACAGCCATGGGCGGAACCATGCGTTTGGGTGCTTATCCGTGTAAGATTACCCCGGGTTCTATTGCTGCTGAAGTGTATGGGAGCTTAGATATTTCTGAGCGTCACCGCCATCGATACGAATTTAACAACAGCTTTTTGGAGCAATTTGCACAAGGTGGAATGGCGGCCACAGGTATTAATCCAGATACAGAACTTGTTGAAATAATGGAAGTTCCTGAACATCCGTGGTTTGTGGGTGTGCAGTTTCATCCGGAATATAAGAGTACGGTTGTAAAACCGCATCCGCTTTTTGTGGGCTTCCTTAAAGCTGCCAAAAAGCATAGAGTAACAGAAAACTAATAATTCAGAAAGAAATTTCAAATGGACAGAAATTCAATAATCGGTTTCACACTTATTTCAGTAATTCTTGTGGTCTGGATGGTCGCGATGCAACCGTCTAAAGAACAACAGGCGCGTCAGGAATTCTTGCGCGATTCGCTCCAAAAAGTGGAACAAGTTAAACAAAGCCAAGTTGCTGCACAGGTACAGCAAGCGCAACTTACCGACACCCTCGCAGCTACGACCGTTGCAGTGAGCGATTCAGCAGCCAGCCAGCAACTACAAGCTGAATTTGGCGATTTTGCGATCAGCGCGAAGGGTACAGATAAATCTTTCGTACTTGAAAACGACAAAATAAAGCTCACCCTTGGGCTTAAAGGCGGTAAACCGCTTTCAGTAGAAATCAAAAATTACCAACGCCACGATTCTTCGGATTTGGTACTTTTCAATGATTCAGCCAACGTTTTTGGGCTTAATTTCTTTGTGAACAACCGTCAGGTTTCCACCAACGACTTGTTCTTTGAAACAACTTCGCCCGAAGTTGTATTAGCCAAAGAAAGCAGCAAAAAAATTACGCTTCGCCTCAATGCTGGCAAAGATCGCTATATTGAATACGAATACGCACTTGAACCAGGGAGCTACCTCGTTTCCTACAAAGTGAAACTCAATGGAATCTCCGAACTAGCCAATTTACGGAACAATCCGCTCATTTTAGACTGGAGAATCCAAGCAAATGCCCTAGAACGTGGCGACACTTGGGAGAAAGACAACACAATGCTCGACTACAAATTTCGCGAAGACGAAGACGTTGAATCTCTGCTCAGCAGCAAAGAAAAAGAAGAAAAAGAATTTACCACAAGCCTCAAATGGTTTGCCTTCAAGCAGCAATTCTTTTCGTCCATACTTATTGCCGACACCTATTTCGAGGATGGAAAACTAAGTTGCGAACGCACACACGAGCAAGATTCTAAAACAGTAATGGCCTACGGCGCATCGCTCACATTGGCTACCGATGGCGAAAAAGTACAAACCATACCGTTTCACTTTTTCTTCGGCCCCAACAAGTACAACTTGCTCAAAAACATTGAATTACCAAACAG
>JBDKHP010000100.1:0-7714 GCA_039797645.1 Bacteroidota bacterium | reverse complement strand
TTGTAGGAGTTGCTGTGCCAAACTCTCCTTACCCCGAAAGCCATGGACAATCCAAGCCATGCGAGGTTTTACCTGTTTCCTAATTGCCAGAACTTCACTCCATGCCCTCACACAGTGAATTATTAGCGGTTTTTGGCACGCTTCTGCAAGCTTTGCATGGAAGGTAAATATTTCAATTTGTACATTTTGTGTAGCACCCCGAAGCGCGTCGATGCCAGTTTCTCCTATCGCTAAAGTTTTTGAGAGTATGCTCTTTTTTACGATAAATTCCAATAATTTTGACGTGTCTGAGTGGGCGGAATCCCACGGATGCAAAGCCCATGAATAATACCGATCTGGATCCGACAGCGTGTCGTAAGAACGGGCTGATATGAGTTGAAAAACACCCTCGCGTTGAACTGCATCTTTGCGATGTGTGTGTATATCTATATAATGTATCATTCTGAATTCTTCCGTATTTTTAAATATGATAAATACCCACTAAAACAAACATTCGAATTATGAAAAGAATTGTTTTCATTCTAGCATTGTACCTTATGGTGCAATTTGCGTGTAAACCCAGCACCGAGCAATCGACTAGCCAAGCAGACACCCTAGCTCAAGAGTCGATGCCTAAAGTTTCGGCAGAGGAACAGGCACTTATCGATGGATACTCCAAATTGTTTGGCGTATTGCCTAGCAAAGCAGAGAATGCTGCAAACCCAAGCAGTGAAGCAAAAATCGCACTTGGCAAACAACTCTATTTTGACGCACGCCTCTCAAAAAGCGGCAATATTAGTTGCAATTCCTGCCACAATCTAGCCTCCTACGGAGTCGATAACTTACCCGTTTCACTCGGACACAAATGGCAAAAAGGGGTACGTAATTCGCCCACCACGCTCAATGCAGCCTTGCATTTTGTGCAATTTTGGGATGGTCGCGAGCCAGACGTCGAAGCCCAAGCCAAAGGCCCAGAAACAAACCCAATAGAAATGGGCGCACCCCACCCTCAATTTGTGGTAGATCGCCTCAAAAGCATCCCCGAATACCAACAACAATTCGACGCCGTTTTTGCAGGCGACAGTGTAACACTAACCTACGACAACATGGCCAAAGCCATAGGAGCCTTCGAACGCACACTACTCACCCCATCTCGGTTCGACGCGTACCTAGCTGGCGATGCCCAAGCAATTACTGCCGACGAGAAAAAAGGCATCGAAACATTCAAAGCAGTTGGTTGTACAACCTGCCATATTGGACCACTTTTGGGCGGCAATATGTTCCAAAAATTCGGATTAGTAAAACCATTTACTACCTACAAAATTTCCAACGATTTGGGCAAAGCAGCCGTTACGAAAAACGAAGCAGACAAATATATGTTCAAAGTACCAAGTTTGCGTAACAGCACCCGCACCTATCCATATTTTCACGACGGAAGTATTTGGAACCTCGAACAAGCAATCCGTATAATGGCCGACACCCAATTGGGCAAACAACTCACCGACCCAGAAGTTCGCGACATCACCAACTTTATGGCAACATTATAAGGCGACGTACCAGAATCTGCAAAGATTTTACCCAAACTACCAGCCTCAACCCCCACAACCAGTCTGCCCGATTTTAATTGATAATGAAGCCCCAGAGCAACTTACACAAGCCACTCTGGGGCAAATCCAATACCAGAGAAACTACTTTTTAAATAATTTCAAAAATATACCATTAGTACACAAATTTTTTTTGGGATTTTGCTAGGAAGCTGTAATTTAGCCCAAGCTTATCCGTATAAGAATAGGCCGAAATTAAGCACAAATAAGTAAACCATAGCCAGAATTGGAATACTATTTGTTTGTAAGAAGTTAATAAACAATACCAAAAGCGGGCACACTATCAATGAAGTACCTCGACACATTATCGAAATATAATACGATAATAGACAGCATTCAGAAATTAGCAAAATTTCCGACGCTCAACGCATTGTATCTCTGTCAGGCTTGGGTGCACGATATTAGCTACTTGGGGCATTGCAACGACTTCGATGTGATCCAATTTAACTCCCTGTCAATCAGTGATATTTCGGCTCTCGAAAACAAAACCCGCCTCAAGGCATTGGGAATTGTGCATTGTAAATTGTCAGACCTCAGCCCCATACAACACCTTGTACAATTAGAAATCCTCGACCTAAGTCACAATGAGATTAGCGAAATAAGCCCGCTCTTTAATCTCAAGAATCTCAGCCAACTCAAGCTTTCGGGCAACCCGCTAAAACCCACACAACTGCGCCAACTTCGCAAAAATCTACCCAATTGCACCTTAATATTCGAAGCCAAACCAGCTCGAAAAAAATAATAATAAAGATTAGGAGCGGACACCCAACAATTTAAAGAAACCCCGCTACCGGCTCTTAGCAGTAGTCCTCGCGCACGGGTACGAAATCACTTGGTTACGAAAATATTTCAAAACTACGCCCCAACAAAAGGCCAATCAATCACGTCGCTGTGGGCTACTTGCCGCGATCCGGGCTAGGCCGAACACTTCTTTTTCAGTCCCACGCCGTAGGTCGCCACAGATACACTTTACTTTGGCCAGAGGCCATGGTGCGCTCAATTCTCACAAAAGAATGAGACACCCCATACCAAAACCCGCAAATAAGCTGCCCCGCAAGTTGTTATCCCAGCACAGAAGCAGCAAACTACAATATTCCTGCGAACCGACTATTTTGCAGCTAGCCAAATTATTAAATCGGCTAAAAACCGAACCGAGTCAATTAGATGAAAATCATGCCTACCATAAACGTAATTGCCCTAGTACCCAAAAGCACACGATCCTCCGTAATTTCGCATTCGAAACTCGCTCCCCGTGCCGACAATTGCGAAGCAATGATTTTATTCACCCCAAGCCTATCGGCCCAAAACGGCGCAATGAGTGCGTGGGCAGATCCCGTTACGGGGTCTTCGTCAATCCCAATCTGTGGGCCAAACCAGCGGGAAAATGCCGATGAAATCCCATCGGTTGCCGTAACAATAACTCCCCTGCTCGGTAACTGCGCAAGAAGGTTGAAGTTAGGGCTAATGCCTTCAATCTGTTCGCGATCTTCAAAAATCGCCATAATGTCGTCGCGTCCACGAAACAACGCCAAAGGGGTGAGGCCGAGCGCGGCCACAATGGCTGAATCCATGGCAATCGGTGTGGCAGAGTCGGCGGGTAAGTCGAGCCACAGTAAATCGTCGCGACGTTCTACGGCAATCACACCGCTTTGAGTTTGGAACGCAATGCGATCTGCCTCGTACCCGAGGTACTCAAAGAGTACGTGTGCGGCTGCGATGGTGGCGTGCCCGCACATCGCCACTTCGGCAAGTGGGGTAAACCAACGCAATTCGATACCCGCATCGGTGGTTACAAAGAAGGCAGTTTCAGAGAGTTTGTTCTCATCGGCAATGGCTTGGAGTAGCTCGTCGTCGAGCCACGATTCTAATGGGCAAACTGCGGCGGGGTTTCCCTTAAACACTTTGCTTGCAAAGGCATCTACCTGGAAAATTTTGATCTGCATGTTTTTTCCGGTTTAAAGAATTTTGATGTTCTTATACTTTATGGTGTATCTGTACACTACTCAATCAAAGATAGGATCATAAATTCGGAAATCCGAATCTAGCCCAATAATATACGTGTAAAAGATTTGTGTGGTGTAATGTTATTAACTATGCTCAATTGTGAATTCTTGGTTTGTAGTGTGGCTTGTGTAGTGTGGCTTGTAAGTTTTGCGATGCTTTAATTCTGCTTGTTGTGCTTGTGTTTGCGTGTTTGTTTTCGTTTGGTGCGCAACATGGCCGTAGGCCAACGGAAAGTGTCGGCCTTGGGTACCTACGGCGTTGCAAACGGAGCTGCCGCCCCAACTAGCCCGGATCGCGGCAAGTAGCCCACAGCGACGAACAGCAATATCCTTTTGAACAGGGGTTTAATTGATATACTTAGGCGCCCAACTGACACGGTACCCGTGCGCGAGGACTACTGCTAAGAGCCGGTAGCCGCCGTAAAAAATCATGTTGCGTTACAGCTCCTAATTCTTTTTATTTTATTTTTTTTTCGGGACGGGTTTGTTTTTTTTAGTGTAAATTGTAAGGCTAATTGTTAACTTGGTATTTCGATGTTGGTTTTATGGCTGGGTTGATTTCCACAAACAGTAATTTTGGAGTTTTATTATTTAGATTCAATCTAAATAATAATGGTTTTAAATTCTCAATTTTCTGAATTAGTGTACTTTATACACATAGTTTATTTTATCCCTGAATTTGTATGTTAAAATATGTTTGGAATCAGGATAATTAATATTACTTTAGCATTCGGAAAGCTTAGTGTATAAATAACACAAAGAGAATTTGCCCTAAACATGATAAGAACTCTTAATTCAAATATATCAGTAGATTGTGTGGTGTTCGGATTCGATTTCGAGCAGCTCTATGTACTGCTAGTAGAGAGACAATACCATGACCCTGTAACGGGGAAAGAGATTTTTAACGACCTTACCCTTATGGGGAATCATATCTACAACAATGAAGATTTGGGTGAAGCTGCCGAACGAATTTTGAATGAACTCACTGGTTTGTCGGATATTTATTTACAACAGTTTGGGGCTTTTGGTAATCCTTTGCGTTTGTCGAAACCAAACGATCAGTTGTGGTTGGCAGCCAGCCAGCGCGATCCGAAAAATATGATTGTGACAGTGGGGTATTTTTCGCTACTCAACAACCAAGATGTCACCCTACAATGGAAAGGGCGAAATGTGAGTTGGTATCCGGTGAATGAGGTCGGTGAATTGGCTTTTGACCATAAAGTTATTTTGGATGCTGCGCTTACGGCCTTACGGCGAAGTTTGATGGACGAGCCGATTGGCTTTGAATTGTTACCGTCGAAATTTACGCTCACTCAATTACAAAAATTGTATGAAGCTGTTTTCGGGACGGAACTCGATAAACGCAATTTTCGCAAACGGATTGCCAAGACTAAGTATCTGATACCCCTAGATGAAAAGCAAACTGGGGTTGCTCACAAACCCGCGCGATTGTATATGTTTAGTAGGGAAGTGTATGAGAAAACTAAACGCGAACTTTGGGATTTTAATATATAACACATTATTAGAGTGTGTTTTGATATAAACTTGCTGTTGGGTGAGTTCTTGCTCGGACGTGTAGATCTGGGGCGGTTTTAAATATTCATAATACGAATTACAGATGAAATTTGGTTTTTTTGATGATGATAATCGGGAGTATGTAATCGAAAATGTACGGACTCCTTACCCTTGGATCAATTATTTGGGACAAGAGGATTTTTTCTCGCTGATATCAAATACAAGTGGCGGTTATAGCTTCTATCGCGATGCGAGATTGCGCCGTATTACGCGTTACAGATACAACAATGTTCCAATTGATGAGGGAGGTAAATACTTCTATATCAATGATGGTGGTACGATTTGGAATCCAGGTTGGAAGCCTTCAAAAACCGAACTAGATTCGTATGAGTGTCGCCATGGTTTGGGTTATACCCGCATAACAGGTTCGTATAATGGTATTAAAACATCGCAACTTTCGTTTGTGCCAGTGGGCTTTAAAGGTGAAGTGATTCAGGTGAAACTTACGAATGATACGGATGCGGCAAAGAGCGTGAAGCTTTTCTCGTTTGCAGAATGGAATTTGTGGAATGCCTTGGACGATATGACAAACTTTCAGCGTAATTATTCTACGGGCGAAGTGGAAATTGAAGGTTCGGCGATTTACCATAAAACTGAATACCGCGAGCGGAGAAATCATTATGCTTTCTATTCGGTAAACACTCCAATTGATGGTTTTGATACAGATAGAGAGACTTTTATCGGTTTGTACAATAGTTTTGGCGAACCACAAGTGGTAAAAGCTGGCCAAACTACGAATTCTGTGGCGCATGGTTGGTCTCCAATTGCTTCGCATCAGATTAATGTCGATTTGGCTGCTGGCGAAACAAAATCGTATGTGTTTGTGTTGGGTTATGTGGAAAATCTTGTGGAAGAGAAGTTTATTGCCCACAAGGTTATCAACAAGAAAAATGCTTACGCAATGCAAGCTCAATTTGCTACCGATGCACAAGTTGATGCTGAATTGGATAAACTAAAAACTTATTGGGATAAACTTCTGAGTGTATATGTGGTGAAATCGCATGACGAGAAGTTGAACCGAATGGTAAATATATGGAATGCTTACCAATGTATGGTAACGTTCAATTTTTCGCGTAGTGCTTCGTATTTTGAGTCGGGTATTGGCCGTGGGATGGGTTTCCGCGATTCTAATCAGGATCTGGTGGGCTTTGTACACATGGCGCAAGATAGAAGCCGCGAACGTATTATCGATATTGCTTCTACTCAGTTTGCCGATGGTGGAGCCTATCACCAATATCAACCGCTTACAAAAAGGGGAAATAACGAAATCGGTGGCAATTTCAACGACGACCCAATGTGGCTCGTGTTTGGTGTGGCTGCGTATGTAAAGGAATCGGGCGATGTGTCTATTCTGCAGCAGTTGGTTCCGTTTGACAATGATGCGTCGAATGTAGCTTCTCTTTTTGAGCATCTTCGTAGATCGTTCTACCATGTGGTTGAGAATTTGGGCGAGCACGACTTGCCACTTATTGGTCGTGCCGATTGGAACGATTGTTTGAATTTGAACTGTTTCTCTACGAACCCCGACGAGAGCTATCAGACAACCGAGAATGGCCCTGGCGGAAAAGCAGAGTCGTTGATGATTGCTGGGCAGTTTGTGCTCTATGGAAATGAATTCGTACGTATTTGCGAATTGATAGGCGAACTTGAAGTTGCTCAAAAAGCAAAAGTGCATATCAAAAAAATGGAAGATGCCATTTTACAGCATGGCTGGGATGGTGAATGGTTTATTCGTGCTTACGACCATTTTGGGAACAAAATAGGTAGCGACGAAAACGAAGAGGGTAAAATCTTCATCGAATCTCAAGGCTTTTGTATTATGGCAGGAGTGGGGCTGAAAGATGGAAAAGCCCAGAAGGCTCTTGCTGCTGTAAACGAACGATTGTTTTGTAAATACGGGATTGTGCTTAATAATCCGGCCTATACGACTTACCACGTGGAAATGGGCGAGATTACTTCGTATCCGGAAGGTTACAAAGAAAATGCGGGTATTTTCTGCCACAATAATCCTTGGATTATGATTGCCGAAACTATGGTAGGTAACGGAGATAGGGCTTTTGAGTATTATTCTACAATTGCACCTGCTTATTTGGAAGATATTAGCGAATTGCACCGTACCGAACCTTATGTGTATGCGCAGATGATTGCGGGTAAAGATGCTTTCAAGCCCGGTGAGGCTAAGAATAGTTTCCTTACGGGAACGGCAGCTTGGAATTATTATGCTATTACTCAGTATATTTTAGGAATACAGCCAGATTATAATGGTTTGGTGGTAAATCCTTGCATCCCTAAGTCTTGGGATGGTTTTGAAATTTCGAGAATTTTTAGAGGTACTACCTATAAGATTTCTATTAAGAATCCGAACGGCGTAAGTGCTGGTGTGCGTAAAATGTTGGTGGATGGCGTCGAAATCCAAGGCAATGTGATACCCTACAAAGCTAGCACGGCGGACTGTGTTGTTGAAGTGATCTTAGGCTAATAAAGAATTGCCGTACAAACACAACAATGCCACAACATGGAAACTTGCGCTACTGTTTTAACGAAAATAGTTTG
>JBDKHP010000099.1:0-4049 GCA_039797645.1 Bacteroidota bacterium | reverse complement strand
GAGTTTGGACACTGTGGTGGTGAGTTGTGTGAACAAAGTGGGTGTCGATCTGAATACTGCAAGCCACCATTTACTGACGTATGTGTCGGGTTTAGGGCCACAATTGGCCAAGAATATTGTGAGCTATCGTGCTGAAAATGGCACATTTACAAGTCGGAAAGATTTGCTGAAAGTGCCTCGTATGGGCGCGAAGGCCTTCGAGCAATCGGCAGGTTTCTTGCGCGTTCGGGGCGACAATCCGCTCGACAATACAGCTGTGCACCCTGAAGCTTATAAAGTGGTAGAACGTATGGCCAAAGATTTGGGCGTAAGTACCCAAGTGCTGATTGCTGATGCCGATACCCGCAAAAAAATTGAGCTGAAGAACTATATCGACAAGGATTTGGGGCTGCCAACCCTCACCGATATTTTGGCCGAACTCGAAAAACCCGGCCGCGACCCGCGTAGCGAAGTGAAGGTGCTGGATTTCGACGAAAGTATTCGCACCATCGGCGACCTGCGCGAGGGGATGGTATTGCCCGGAATTGTGACGAATGTAACCAACTTTGGTGCTTTTGTTGATATAGGGATTAAAGAAAATGGCTTGGTGCATATTTCGGAATTAAAGGAAGGCTATGTGGCCAATCCGGCAGATATTCTTAAATTACATCAGCATGTTCGGGTGCGTGTGGCCTCGGTTGATGTGCCCCGCAAACGGATTCAGTTATCAATGAAAAACACCTAAACTATGTATAGAAAGTTGCTGTTAGTGTTGAGCTATATTGGCTTGTTATCGAGTGTATTGCTGGCTCAGGATGTGGTGAAATCCCGTGGCGAAAATTGGCAAGGGGCTACCCCATGGAAGGGCAATAATATGTTTCTGGAACAATACGCGCGTATGCCAGACATGGCCAAAACCGACAGTATTCTTTTCTGGATACCCGTGCAATTTTGGACGTATTGCTCCGACACAGGCGAAGGCGCAGTGGCCGTGGCCGACATTCGCAAACATATAGAGGATCTGAATTATTATCAGATTCTCAACCAGACGCGCATACGGTTTTACCCCTTGCCGAGCCTCACGCAGGTGAACGACAGTCGGCGCCGACAGATACGTTGGGACGGCGAAGTACTGGCTGTAACGCGGCACAATAACATTAAAGGCGTGCTCAATGTACACCTTATTGATAGCATCGTGAAGAAAAAGTTCCTCTTCTTCGGGCCAATCGTAAACAATTACAGAGGCTTGTACAATACTTTCACAGAGGGAGTTATGCTCAAGAAAAAAACCTCGCGGAGCAGTCTCACCCACGAAGTAGGGCATTTTTTCGGGCTGGTACATACCCACGATTATTGGAACTCTGGCAAGAGCAGGCGAGAGGCCGTAAGCCGAAATCGCATGGTTACGTACCAAGGCCGCACGGTGCGCAATTGCGAAGTGAACGGCGACATGCTCTGCGACACCCCCGCCGACCCAAACCTTACGTGGTACGTAAACGACAGTTGCCAGTTCGAGGCCACCAACCTTACCGACCTTTGGGGCGATATATATAGCCCCGACGTGAGCAACCTCATGGCCTACCCACGCGACCGCGAATGCCGCGAAAGCTACACCCAAAGCCAGAAAATTGCGATGCTTTACACTGCCTACGGAAACCGCTACCACAACAATTGGGTGGCTTATGAAGGCGTTGTGCCCGATGCCGCCGAACCAGACAATATTACTGAACACGCCAACACGATTGTGGCCGATAGCCTCTACCGACGCTCGCTCCATCTCAATTTCGAGGGAAAACAATGGCAGCCCGACGTCGATATGTACCAGTTTACTGTTGCCGACTCAAAACCGCTCAGTGTAGAAATCGTCTCTAGCGAAGCCGTAGAGATAAGTCTGAAACCCGTGCAGGGCGGTGAATTTCGCGAACTCACACCGGGCGAAAAGATACCAAGCGGCACGTATTTCTTACGCATACGCCCCAAGCTAAAACAAGTGCTCTATTACAGCATTCGGCTGCGGCACTAAACACCAAAACCTACAAACAAAAAACCCCGATACCTTAGCCGTGTCGGGGTTTTTTTGTGCATTAGCCATACAAATTGGAAGCGACCGTAGCCAAAATCCATTTTGAAAATCCGTCCGATTCTTTATATTTGCTAAAGAAGCGAAAGAGTCCGACGAACGCCATCGACGGACTCAGGTAAAAGACAGAACAGATAGCTTATATTTCTATAAGCAAAACAGCTAATTACAAATACAAAATTTTAAAAAACGGGAGCCCGACTTAAAATACGCCCACTCCAGCCGGGCTCCCTACCTATACTTAATTCACCGAGATTAGAATTACAATATCTGTGCCAATTGCGTAAACGTTCCCCGAATTTACTGCCAATTCCCCCAAACGAGGAAATTTTATGCCGAGTAAGCAGATGTTGATTTTGTAACAAACTAATTACCAACACCTAAACAGAATTCTCTCGCATGAACCCAAGCCTCAACCATGTACTCATGCTTCAGCTCGACGAAGCATTTCGTAACCAAACCCAACTCCGTACCCACGTACACAAAAATCTCGATCTCAGCCATATCCACGGCAGCAATATGTATTGCAGCGAAGAATCTTACGCCCAATTCGAGTACGAGTTACACAAAACGCAGAAGCAAAACTTATGCTTCATTGGTGGCGGTAACTATCATTATATCAGCTATTTCATGTTGTCGCGTATCCGTCAGGATTTCTCCCTGGTACTCTTCGACAACCACACCGATTCCAGCCCCGGAATGCCAATCCTCTCTTGTGGCTCGTGGGTCGATTGGGCATTACGCAAACTCCCACGCCTCAAAAAAGTACTCATAATCGGCGTGCAAGATTCCCATGCCTCGCTCATAAGTCCAGATTTTTCCGACTTGGTACAATGTATTCCACACAGCCAACTCTCCGATACAGACCTAATAACCAAGGCATTGAGCTACCTACCCACCCAAGCCTGTTACCTGAGCATCGACAAAGACGTCCTCTTGCCCCAATATGCCAGCACCAATTGGGATCAGGGCATACTCAGCCTAGATTCATTGCTCTATTATATCTCTATTGTGCAGTCGCACAGTCAGATACTTTCTGCCGACGTTTGCGGAGAAGCCACCCATGGCGAGTCCATCAGTTACAACAACCCCCAACTACAAAGCCCCAACGAAATGGTCAATCTCGCCATATTCAATCAGTTATGTAGCCTCAAAACACACCGCGAAAGCAAACCGCAGAGCATATTTAGCCTACGCAACCGCCGTAACAACCGGAGTGCATAAGCCACCAACACAGAAAAGCCTCTGTACGCCAGCACATTCAGAGGCTTTTCCATCGCCCAACCAGTCTCGCGAAACCAATCCGACGCAAAAAAAATAAAAATAATAAGGAGCTGTGGCCCAACAATACTTATCTAGGGCTGCTGCCGGCTATCCGCTTGTAGTCCTCGCGTTCGGGTACGAAGTCAACTGGAAACCTTTGTATTCCAGTCGAATAGCATCAGTTTGTTGGCACCGCATCACACCGCTGTGGGCTACCGCTACTATCCGGGCTAGTTCGATCGGCAGCACCATCTGTAACGCCGTAGGTTCGCAATACCAGCACTTTACATTGGCCTACGGCCATGGAGCAGGTGTAGAAATGGAGCTTGGGTAATTGCACAAAGTCCGACACTGAATACCACCATAACTTTGGAACGCTTGCTTAAACGCGGATACGAAGCCATGATTAACCATTATCTCAAAGTTTGCCCACATTACCAAAGTGCACCACTATTCCCGAGAGTTTAACGAACCGCGTAGTACGAGAACCGTACGCTACGTGGTTGCTGAGCTTGTCGAAGCATGGTGTGAGAGCCTCTCCCTCAGTCATTTGATTGGGGGCGGGCTACTCGATTACAGGGTTTTCTTTTTCTACTCGTTATTATCTATCCATTTGTTCCTCTTATCGACACATTGACAATTCGGACATTATTCGGACATTATTCGGACATTCACAAAGTATAGTATGTTCCTTTTGTCGTTCCATGTTTGTTTATTACCTTATAAT
>JBDKHP010000098.1:0-2953 GCA_039797645.1 Bacteroidota bacterium | reverse complement strand
AAGACTGTCCGTAGGAGCAGGTTTCCAGTGGTTAAGCCCCATCCACTCCTTCGCCTTCAGAATTTTGTAGCAACGTTTGTCGATATCAGTCGTATCAATCCGATGCTGCTGCACTGCCTTTTCAATCGCCGCAATCGCCGCTGTAATATTCGTAGGCATCAGCAACACATCGTTACCCGCCAGAAAAGCCTTCACAATCGACTCATCGTGCGAGTTATACGCCGCAACACCCTGCATATTCAAGGCATCGGTAAAAGCCAAACCCATAAAATTAAGCTTGCCTTTAAGCAACATACTCACCGTTTTGAACGACAAAGTCGTAGCCTGCTGTGGTTTTGGGTCGATCGCCGGAACAGACAAATGCGCCGTCATTACCCCACCAATACCACTATCAATCAGATATTTAAAAGGCACCAATTCCACCGAATCCAGTCGGTGCATATTGTGCGGAATTGTAGGCAAAGTTTTATGACTATCCGAATTTGTATCCCCATGGCCCGGAAAATGTTTGGCCACCGCCAACACATTCCTACTTTCCAAGCCCTTGGAATACGCAAAACCCTTCTCGGCCACATTCATAGGTTGTTCGCCAAACGACCGATAATTAATCACCGGATTTGCCGGATTGTTGTTTACATCCACCACAGGCGCAAAATTAATTTGCACCCCCAAAAGCTGACACTGCCGCGCAATTTCACTACCCATCTCTGCAATTAGCTGATTGTCTGCTATTGCACCCAACTGCATTTGGTACGGAAACGCCATTACGCTATCCTTCATGCGCATATTTAAGCCCCACTCGGCATCCATCGCCACCATCATCGGCACACGCGAAACAAGCTGCAAGCGGTTACACAAATTCACCTGACGCACCGGCCCACCCTGAAAAAAGATAAGTCCGCCCACCCCAGTCGCTTCCACAACCCGATCCATCTGCTGCCTATACGCCTCATTCTTATCCGAATACGCCGCAATCATAAACAACTGAGCAATACGTTGCCTACGCGAAAGCGAATGAAACACCGAATCTGCCCAAGGAGTTTCCTTTGCCAGAAACTTTGGTGGTAACTGTTCAAATTTCCATTCAAAGAGCGTCCCAGCATTTGGCACAGAAGCATACGAAGCGAAATACACCACACCCCCTAAAAGCACAAGTTTAACAAAAGCCTTCCACATAAACACTTAATTTGTAATCGTTTAACTCCAAAAAACACCAGCCATTTATCGCCCATGAACACACTATAAAACCATGCCAAAACTCCCGAAAATGGACTCATTAGTAACCAACAAACATACGGATAATAGCGCCCGCAGCAAACAGTTGCCCACGCAATTCCGACACAAAACAGCATATCCAAGGCCCCAAAACAGCATATCCAAGGCCCCAAAACAGCATATCGAAAAACGCAAAAAGGCCCATGCCTTAAGTCGATAGTACATTATGCTATCGCAATTATACCCACAAAAAGCCCCTAAATATTGTGTTCTATTGATGAAACACGACCCAGCCCAGCCAAAAAAAATAAGGAATAAGAAAAAAAATAAGGATTAGAAGCGGTAGCCAAACTTTTCAAATATAGGGCTGCTGCCGGCTATCCGCTTGTAGTCCTCGCAAACGGGAACGGTGTCACTTGGCAGCTTTCACATTTCAGTCAAGCCCTTGTACAAAAGGCCATTGCAGCACGTTGCTGTGGGCTACCGCTACTATCCGGGCTAGACCGTGCCCCACTTTCCAAATCCACGCCGTAAACTCGCGGGGCAAGCGTGCCAGTTGGCCTGCGGCCATGTAGCCCAATCGCCAAGCCTACGGCTTGCCTAAAGCCACAATCCCGAAGCTGTTCTCAGACCCAACATTCTTGCCGCAACACGAATACAATAATGCCACACAATACGACATTGCTACGGTTCAATACTCATAGCCCAACAATATTTTGCGACTTTTTTCATTTCAAAAATAGGCTGAATTACGGAGCTTTTTCAAATAGATGGGCAACAACTCAATTTGATTTCGTACTTTCGTAGTCTAAATTTAGAGGGTTATGCCAAGTTTTGAGGAGTTAAAAGTAAATAAATCGTTTTTGAAGGCACTTACGGAAAGTGGTATTACTGAACCAACTGAGATTCAGGCAATGGCAATTCCAGTAGTGCGTTCGGGAGCCGATGTGATTGGGGTGGCACAAACCGGAACAGGCAAAACGCTTGCATATTTGCTGCCTTTGCTCATGAAATTAAAATGTGCGCAAGGCGATATGCCTCGGGCTATTATCCTTGTTCCGACCCGGGAATTGGTGTTGCAGGTAAAAGATACAATCGATTTTGTGACGCTTTATTCAGATTTAAGGTCGGTGGCCTTATATGGTGGCGTGGGTATCAGCAAACAAGTAGATGAAATTAAGGCACTTAAAGGGGTCGATTTATTAATTTCCACACCTGGTAGGCTCAAAGATGTATATAGTACAGGCGTAGTGAATTACAAAATGGTGAAAACCATGGTTTTCGATGAAGCAGATCGTATTCTCGATATGGGATTTGTACCTCAAATTCGTGCTTTATTAGAAATAATTCAAACAAAAAGACAAAATCTTTTATTTTCGGCTACTTTTTCGGAAAAATTAAAGGGCATGGCTGCCGAATTTCTCACATTCCCCGAGCGTGTTGAGGTTTCGCCATCAGCAACGCCAGCAGTGATGGTCGATCAGTTTTTATATGCTGTTCCTAATTTACGTACAAAATTGCATTTTCTGGAACATTTATTTGACAACCCCGAGTTCGAGAAAGTTCTTGTCTTTTGCAGAACCAAGGAAAATGCAGATTCCGTTACAAATTACCTCGATCGGAAATCCGTTTTGGGCGAAATTCGTACGATTCACTCCAATAAAGGGCAAACATCGCGTATTAATGCCATAAATTCATTTAAACGTGGCGACACGCGAATTTTAATTTCTACCGATGT
>JBDKHP010000097.1:0-3991 GCA_039797645.1 Bacteroidota bacterium | reverse complement strand
TGCTGTGGGCTACTTGCCGCGATCCGGGCTAGTTCGGTCGGCAGCACCATCTGTAACGCCATAGTTTCCTAAGGCAGAAACTTTACTTTGGCCTTTGGCCATGTGGCGTAGAATCGTGCCAACGACTCCAACCACATAGCCAAATTTCAATCCTCAGACTTATTTTTTCGGAAACCAAGGAATAAAAGTACTCGTTTTCTGAATATAGTCATTATATTCAGGTTTATTCTGTTTTAACGACTTTTCGAGAAGACTCACACCCGAAACTTTGATGATTAGAGCCGTCATTATAACAGCTCCAAGCACAGAATAATAACTCCCATGGGCAATACTAAAACAAGCATAAGCCCACCATACAGCAGAGTCGCCAAAATAGTTCGGATGTCGTGTATATTTCCAGAACCCCGAACGTAAAACCTTGCCTTTATTGGCAGTATTTGCCTTAAATCGAGCCAACTGAAAATCGCCACCAGCTTCAAACGCAAATCCTATCAACCAAAAAACTACACCCAGAAAGTCCCAAACACCAAGCGGATCCGACTCGCCCAACTGTGCACCAAGCAGCGGCGCAGAAACAATCCATAACAATATGCCTTGCAGTAAAAAGACCTGAAAGAAACTAAACCACCAGTATCTCTGCGGGCCATAATTCTGCCGAAATTGTTGGTATCGAAAATCCTCTCCTTTACCCAAATTACGCCATGCCAAATATACAGAAAGTCGTAGTCCCCAAATGCTTACTAATGTCATTACCAGTGTCTTTCTAATGCTTTGCGTATCCGTAAATACATAATAACAAGCTGCTGCCACAACAAAACCAAAACCCCAAAAAATATCGACAATACTCGCGTTGGTGATTGCCACACTAAGCAACCAGAGTAAAGTAAGTAGGAATATAATTATTCCTAAAGTCTGAAAATATATACCAAAATAGTCCATTTTAAAATTATTTAGTGAAACATAATCGCGACCGAAGCCGCACCTAAACCAGCATTCATGCCAATAACCGGCGAAATATTCACAACCGAACAAGGTTCAAACCCCGTTATTTTGCGCATTTCAGCCACGTACCATGCCGCCGCAGCTTCGTTTTGGGCGTGTAAGACAACATAATTCCAAATTCGCTGCTCACGCGCCAGCGCACGTATATGCCCTATAACCTTTGTCATATTAGAGCGTTGCGAAAAGGTTTTCCCAAACAAAAACGAATTGCCACTCTCATCGACAGATACAATTGGCTTTACATTCAAAATTTTAGAAACCAAGCCTTTGGCTGGCGAAACACGCCCGCCTTTTACCATGTATTTCATCGTTTTAACGCTCACAAATATTTTTGTTTTATGCTTCCATTCCTCAATTTTACCTTGTATTTCCAAAAAGCTACTGCCTTTTTCAATCTCTTGAGCAATACGTAACACAATCAATCCCAATCCACCCGATAAGTTCTTGGAATCTATCGAAATTATTGGCTTCCCAAACTCTTCACTGATACGTTTGGCAGCCTTTATGCTACTTGAATAAGTACCACTAAATACTGAAGTTAAGTGAACAGAAATAATGGCATCGTAATGCGAAGCCAAATGTGAGTAAAGATTCGTAAACGATCGTTCGTTAATTTGGGAGGTTTTTGGGAAAACTTTAGAACTCTCTAACATTTCGTAAAACTGAACTGCCTGAATTGTCACTTTGTCCAAAAAATGATTTTCTCCAAAATTTAAATTCAACGGTATGGAATGAATTTGGTACTTATCTATCAATTTTGGCGACAAATCACAAGTAGAATCAGTTACCAAAGCAATACTCCATTTTCTACTTTTTGCGATTTCATTTTGCCGAACCATATCGTCCACCTTTTGTTGGGTAATTGTTCCTATATCCTTTAGCTTAAAGAATAATTCAGCCGGATTGTTGGTATGTATATGAATTCGTGCCGTCTTCTCAGAACCAGCATACACCACGGAATCGCCATTCTTGTTCAAAAAGGCTAATACTTCAGCTTTGTTTAAGTTGATGTTTTTTAAAATTGCCTCAGTACAATACCTGAAATTAATGTTGTCTTCTACTACCTCTTCGTTATGTACGAAAGAGATATTCTGATACCTATCAATCAGTAATTCTCTAAAATTCCCACTTTCAGAAAACGCTACAATACCCTCAATAAAAGCCACAAACCCTTTTGCACCAGCATCTACTACTTTTGACTTACTCAGAATTTCTAAATTAAATTGTGTCCGAAGTAATGATTCCTTCAGAACCGAAACCGAATCAAACAACAGTTGCTTAAAATCCGTATAAAGATGTTTTTTAGAATAAATATGGGCCGACCATTCTTTTATTACCGTCAGTATTGTCCCCTCCATAGGTTTTGCTACGGCTTCGTAAATATATTTTACAGCATTTTGCAAACTTTCAGCAAAATCTATGGTTGTTATTGTTTTTTTATCGTGTGTTTCCTCGCTAAGCCCATATAAAAACTGCGCAAATATTATTCCCGAATTGCCACGAGCGCCCACAAGTGCCGCCTCGGCAATATTATTCACCGTAGTCTTAAACGATCTGTTAGGTCTAAGGTTATCCAGTACTGCACGCACCGTAGAAGCCATGTTGGTACCCGTATCTTTATCATTTACAGGAAATACATTTATGTTGTTAAGCTCGGTCTGCGATTCAATTATTTTTTGTCCACCCGCAACGAATATATAATACAGTAGCCGGCCATCTAGTTCAAGTATAGGTGTGTATTTCATTTGTTTGCAAGTTAGTCCTGTTCATTTTGTTTTATTTGTTCAAAACAAAATTTTAAGTTCTAAGATACAAGTTTTTTTTCTATTAACCCCACAATTTCATTATTACAAGAGTTAATAAAAAAAACAAGGATAAAATACAGTTGCCTTACAATATGTGTTAGGGCGGCTACCAACCATACACTCATCTGTAGTAAATACCTGGTATCCCTCATATTACACCACTTTGAGACTTGTAGAGCCATATTATAATGTTCACCAATGGCGAATTTCACACATAGAGTCATAATGAGACTCATTTAATGTAGTATTTGTTACTGTGGAACTCTGAAGGAAGTAGGGGTGTTGGCCTACGGCGTTACAAAGGGTACTGGCGTTCTTTTTTGCCAGCATTAACTCCCTCATTGCATAGGTAATGCTCCCGATAACAGCTCGATGCGGTATCTGGATGGCTTGCTTTGAGATTAGATATGAGCTTGTTATTGTATCACCATTCAAACCATAATATATGATTTGCACATTTGTTCTTTTTACTTCTTCTTTTGCCTTGACGACTCTATTCAAAAAGTCAATTTTGTAAAAGAAAAACACTTAATCTTCTGACTATCAATTAATAATTACGATTTTTTATAAAACGACATTTTAGAGTGGACTCCTTGATGCAAAGAAGCGAACAGTCACGGTTGAAACGGTTTCTTAATGTCCTAAAACCCCAAAAAGGCAATACGGAAAAATCTCGCCCCATCGTTTTTGCATTCTTTTTGCATTTCTATTGGCAAGATGTTGCTGCATTTGCTAAGCTACAAGGCAACAACAGTTTTTCTTTTTTACGCCATTTTAGGGCTTTGAGACTAAAAATATTTTTGGGACATCTGGATTCATAACACGCTGTGGAGATGCTTGTTATAATAATGGTACAGTTTTGTTGGATAGAATAGCAGCGGTAGCCCACAGTGGTGTGGTGCGGTGTCAGTGAACTGATACATTTCGACTGAAATACAAAAGTTTCCAGTTGATTTCGCTCCCGAATGTGAGGCCTACAAGCGGATTGCCAGCAGCAGTCGTTTGTAAGTAATGTTTCGCTCCTTCTCCAACTCCCTTTTTTTTGTTTTTTCTAAGTTGGATTTTATTTGCTGCTTTATTAATTAATATCTCGCGACTATGGATGCAATAAATGCGACAATACTTTTTTAATATTACTACCATAGATATTAACATACTATATATCGGCTTTGAATCTCCAAAAG
>JBDKHP010000096.1:0-3588 GCA_039797645.1 Bacteroidota bacterium | reverse complement strand
CAACACGCCGATGGGCGAATGGTCTTGCGGGTTTTCGCGCAACAGCACAAAGTCGTTGGTGTGGTGTGGGAACATATTCAGCAGGTAAAGAGCTTGCTGGTAATCGAAATTGTTGCGGTATTTGTTGTGGTCGCTCAAAAAACGAAACTCTTCCATGGCTTGGAAAACATGACTCAGATCGAACCCCTGTGGAATATACAATTTGGAGACATTTCGGCAGCCCAAGCCATAATAATCGAAAATATCGTGGGCTAAATTTTTCAATTCTTCAGGGCTTTCATCGCCACACAAAATACCGACAGAAAATCTGTTCTTTCGTATGATATTCGGGTATTTCCCGAAATATTGTTCAAAATACCGCGCACTATTGTCGCTCCCTGTGGCAATAATTGCATTGATTTGGCCTATTCGTTCGCTAATTTCAATAAAGTGACTGAATCGGGGTTCGATATTTAGCAGAATTCGCAGAATTGTGGTAATCAGAATATTGTCTTTAGACGAAGTTTTAATTACTGCGATATTTCCGGAAATCAACACCGAGAGAATATCATGAAAACCTACTGCCGGAATATTCCCCGCCAGAATAAGCCCCACGCGTTTGGGTTTGTTTGGGGTGTGGTGAAAATTGTGGTGCGACACCCACTGATGCAGTTTGTCTGTACGAAGTTCGTTGCCTAAATTGGCAAGTGCCTGTTGGGTAAAACGATACGTAAACCAAGGGTTGTATATTTCGGCCTGAATTGCGGCATCGTGAAGTTCAGTAACGAGCGTTTCGGCGATAAGGTTTTTTCCAAAGTGACGAAAAACACTTCCAAGTGCCGCAAACGCTTCTATTCTAAGTGCTAATTGCATGTGTCCATTATTTGTACCTAGCGAAGCTACAAGTTTTTTAGCAATTGCCACAATCCGGAGGAATCTCTATGAAACAATTTGTCGATAGGCCTGCCCTATCCGCCAAATAACTCGGTGATTTTCTGCCGAAAAACCTTCGCTATTGGTAAAAAAAAGCCGAAGTTCGAGTCGTGGAGACAGGAGCTTCGGCTTGTTGTATGCGGGTGTAATACTGTTTAAAATAACGCCATTATTACGTCGGGTTCTAGTCCGGCAGAGAATATCATTCGTAGTTTTTCATCGGTACCATAGGCAATTTTAGGATTTTTTTCGCTCTTTTCTGTGCCAATATAAAGTGATTCGCTGAGCTGTCCGGTGGGGTTAAGTTTGAGTAGCCAAATGTGGTTTTGGTTTTCCATTTCGGAGAGTCCCACAACGGAAATTGTGCCATCGGGTGCTACCGCAGCATCGAGTGCAATTTCTTGGCTATGATCTCTATCGTAGGTATTCTGCCAACTGAGCACGGCTGCTGCGTCGTATTTTACTACCCAGAAATCGGAGCGTTCTTCTTTCTGAAAATCGTACTTTTTGCCCAATACAATGAATCCGCCGTCGGGAGTGTTTGAAATATTGTAGGCCGTCGCGATTTTATCAAATGGTGTACTTGCGATTACCGAACAGTCGTCGGCAACTTTAATTAAATGTTTGTCGCAGAGAATCACTAATTGTCCGTCTTTAGTTTGTACCAAGCCCCTTGCATTGCTCAGCATGGGGTAGGTTTTGTTGGAAATCAGCTCTCCGTTCATGTCGAGCTTCACAAGATTGGGGAGGTAAATGCGAGTTTCATCAATGAAACTTGTGAGCAAATAGATCGCATCGCCTTTTATGCAGATCCCATTTGAGGCAACTCCATCGAGGGTGCGTTCCCAAAGGATTTCGCCGCTTTCGCTGAGTTTGAGAACCCATATTTTGCCTCCGTTGGCAGTCTGTGCAGCAGTATAACCTGCTATAATGAGCGATTTGTCTGGAAGCTCTACTGCATATTGAATGGCATCGTCGTTGCCTTTGCCGAGTTGACGTTGCCATACTAGCTCGTTGTTGACATTCATTTTTACAACCCAAGCATCGGCCTGCCATTTTTTGGATAGCATGGTTTGGGCCAACATAAGCCAACCATCGCTGAGTTTTACGAGATTGCTGGCTTTGTTGTTGGTGTTGTAGTTGTCATAAATCTTAAATTTTTCGGGAGCAGTGCCCAAACGGGTTGTGAAACGGAAGTTTGCGGCCAAAAAATCTGCTTTAAGGTTGAAAATGAGTCCTCCGTATTTGCTTTTTGGGTATTTTTTAAGAAAATAATCGTAAGCTTGGGTTGTTTGTATTTGTTTAGCGGCTTCGTAGGCAATTTTTTCGCGTTCGTCAACGGCTTGTTCTACTTCGGGAGTACCCGGATTTGCGGCGATAAAATCTTCCCATGCTTTTTCGTTGTTTGCAGCCTTTGCTAGGGCAAATTCAATGGCCACGAGTGCTTTTTTGGCAATGGGCAATTGTTCGGCATCCGGATAATCTGAAATGAATGCCTGGTAAGCTTCTTTGGTATTTTTGTCGAGTGTGGCTTTATAGGCCAATTCATTGCGCTTAATAAGGGCTTGCGGGGCTTCGGTGGCATCGGGGTATTCGAGCACGAAAGTTTGATAAGCGTCTAGGGTATTGGTTGTTTCTGCCCCTTTGTAGGCAAGCGCATTGCGTAGTTTTGTGGCTTCTTCTATCCAATCGGAATCGGGAAATTTTTTGAGGTATCGCGTAAAAGCAAGCACCGTGTTGGTGTCTTTTACGGCGTCATATTGCTGTTTGAGACCAATTGCGAGAACTTGCTTCTGATATTTTGCAGATTCGCCCAGGGCTTGGTATTTTTGGGTAAATTCCCAGGTGTTGGTTTTCTGCACCTGCTCATACATCCGCCAATTTACTTTGTCGATGAGCATATCGAGGCTGTCGATGGTGAAATAGTCCTCCACATCTTTAAGTTCGTCGGGACGTAGAAGTTTGCGTTTTTTGTCGGAAATGAGCAGTTCGTCGAAGGCTGCAAAGAGGTCGTAGCCTGCGTATGTGCTGTCGCTGTGGAGCAATGCCATGCCGTAATTGCCCAAACATGAATTTTTGTAGGTCTTTAGAATCCCGAGAAATTCCTCTTCAGAATCGGCCAATTTGGCTTTGTAGTAATTTTTCAGTCCCTTTTTGGCATCCTGAGCAAACGACTGAGAAGAAAGCAGGATCAAAACAAAGAAGATACTTATGAGTCTCATGATTAATTTTGTTTGGATAGTTTCTCCCAAAGGTAAAAAAAAACTAGGGTATTCTGATACTTCATTTTTTTTTCTGAATATGTGGCAGTTGGTGTTGTCGTTTTAGGCCAATTTTGAATTGGAGACGGCTAGGGATGCAGGATTGGGTCGTTTTGGTGGGCGGTACGACCTCCGTTCTGGGTTCTGGCGGCTTCTTTGTGGGCGTGTTTCTGTGGGTGGAACTGTGGGGCGTTTCATGGCCGCAGGCCAAGCAGAAGTGTGGCATTGCTTGACGCCGGCGTTACAAACGGTACAGCCGACCGAACTAGCCCGGATCGCGGCAAGTAGCCCACAGCGGCGTGATGCAGTTACCTTTTTTACAAAATTCCGATTGAAATACGAAGTTAGCCAAGTGATTGGGTTCCCGTCCGCGAGGACTACTGCTAAGAGCCGGTAGCCGCCTTTACAAATATTG
>JBDKHP010000095.1:0-2732 GCA_039797645.1 Bacteroidota bacterium | reverse complement strand
GCCACCATTTATAGCACAATTATTTTGATGCTATTACTAATTTTATTCATGTTTACGAATGTCTTTTTGCATTAATCTTACTGCAAAAACACCAATAGTTTCTCAAGTTTAAGCATTTTGTTCAAATTATTGTATTGGTCTGCTCTGTAAATGAGCAAGTTCCACCGATTGAAATTTCTAGCACAAGAATAGCTGACAAAAGTTTTAACTCGCCGCAGCTGCCAATAAGATGCTGTTTAGTTTTGCTTGCTCGGAATCTGAACGAGACGTGAGTACGATGGGAGCCGAGGCTCCAACGATTACTGCAGCTAACTGGCCGTTGCCAAAGGCGGCAAGTGCTTTATATACAGCATTTCCGGCTTCTATGTTTGGGAAGAGTAACAAATCAGCATCGCCAGCGACCTCGCTTACAATGCCTTTGTGTTTGGCAGAGTGGAAGCTTATGGCGTTGTCAAAAGCCAAAGGGCCATCTACTATACAGCCTGTAATTTGTCCGCGACGATTCATTTGTGTGAGTATTGCGGCGTCTAATGTGGGCGGCATTTTTTCTGAAATTGTTTCGACAGCGCAAAGAGGAGCAACTTTTGGGTTTTTGATTCCCAACCGGTGTAGAAAACTTACAGCGTTGTTTATAATCTGTACTTTTTCTACCAAACTCGGGTTTACATTCATCGCCACATCTGTAAGTCCAAGTAATTTGTGGTAGCCTGGCAGTTCAAACAGCGCAATATGCGAGAGCAATGCACCTGCACGGAGTCCCCAGTCTTTGTTGAGTACAGCCCGTAGCAATGTTCCTGTTGATACGTTTCCTTTCATCAGGATGCTCGCTTTGCCTTGGCTTACAAGTCTTACAGCTTTTTCTACTGCCCAATTGGTGTCTTCTTCGTGTATGATGTCGAAGCCCGACAAATCGTAAGCTTTTTGTTGGGCAATTTGTAAAATCTGAGGCTTATCGCCAATTAAAATGGCGTTGATGTAACCAGCCTTGGTTGCTTTGTATGCTGCATCGAGTGCTTGTGGGTCTTGCGCAACGGCCAATGCCATGCTGCGTCTGTCGGAGCGTGTGGTTACGGTGTTCTGAAGATCGGATATGGTAGTAAGCATTTGTGTGTGTTATTTGTTACACTATATACAGATTTATAGAATGTTGCGTAGTTGCGACAGATCTTCGAGTAGAAAATCGGGGTCGAGCATTTCGAGTAATTCACGCGAGCGGAATCCGTTTGCAAGTGCACAAGTGAATGTGCCCGCTCGTTTGCCGACTAAAATGTCGGTATCTCCGTCGCCTATCATGATCGTTTTTTCGGGTATAGTACCAGCTTTTCTGATAATATGCAGAATACCAGCTGTTTCTGGTTTTCGCCCAAATCGGTCGTCTGCGCCTACAACAGCCATAAAATGAGAATCTATTTTGAGTGCTTTGAGAATTGCCACCGTAAGCTGTTGCGGTTTATTGGTGAGTATCGCCTTTTTTTTGTCGGAATAATACGCTAAAGTCTCTAGCGCGTGCGGGAAAAATCGAGATTGTCCTATTAGGTCGTCGGCGTAATGCTCCACAAATAGCTTGAAGGCGTGCTCCATTTCAGGGGTATTGTTGGGTATCTGTAGTAATTTATGAATGAGCATTTTAGATCCATCGCCTATTGCAGATGCCAACCGTTCGTAGGCTAAAGGTGGTTTATTTAGGTCTTTGGCTAGGTTATTTATGGCTTTAAAAATATCCAAACGGGAATCGATGAGTGTACCATCTAAATCGAATACCAAGAGATTTATTTCTTTTTCGCGCATTGTCGTGTAGCTTTGTTTGTTTTGCCGAGCATCGGGTTATTTTTTATTTACCAAATATACGCCCAAAAGAATTATGGTGATCCAAAAAAATTGCAGAGGAGCTATCGTTTCATTGTCGAACAAACCCCAAATTATGGCAAATATTGGAATAATATACGTAACTGAAGATGCAAAAAGTGCCGAAGTAGCTTTTATTAAGGTATTGAAAGTAACCAGAGCCAAGGTTGTGCCAAAAAATGCCAATATTAAAATATATCCGAGGCTTGGCCAGAATAAAGGCGATTGTAGCGGTGTCTGGAAATCTGTGAATAACAAATAAATACCCGATAGCGAACCTGCAATTGTGAGCGCGAGCGAGGCAACCGCAACAGGTTTCAGATCGGCGAGTTTATTCTTAATAATGTTTACGTTTATGCCATAAAAAAGTGTTGCTAATACCACGAGTAGGGCATAGCGCCAATCGCCAGATACGTCGAAACTTGCACCAGCTGCTATCAGACCGATTGCGCCGATTAAGCCTGTAAAAATACCGCCCACGTTCCACCATTTAACACGCGTCTGATACCATACCACACCGAGTGTGAGCGCAAAAAATGGCGTGAGGGCATTTAGCATTCCCGCCAACGAACTACTAATGTGCATTTCGGCCACCGTGAATAAGAATGCAGGGATTAAATTACCCAATAAAGAAGCAACGATAAGCGGACGAACTTGTGGCCGTTTCAGTGTACGTAAGTGACTTACTGTAAAGGGAATAAAGAATGTTGCGGAGAGAAACATTCTCAATGCAGCCACTTGCCCTGGCGAAAATGCATCGAGCCCCCGTTTCATAAGAATGAACGAGCTTCCCCAAATAAAAGCGAGTACGAATAACACTCCCAGTTGGGTTGTTTTCTGATTAAAACTAAGATTCATAATATTCTTTTTGCAAAGCTAATACAAAT
>JBDKHP010000094.1:0-7841 GCA_039797645.1 Bacteroidota bacterium | reverse complement strand
ATAAGGAGTGTCTGTCAAATCCCTATTAGTAGGTATTTTTATTTAGACCAGTTCTAAATAGAGTCGTCTGGATTGATCTGCTCATGTCGTATTGGTATAGAATTTGGCTGCTAGTAGTTTTATAAGTGTCTTATCTTGAGTGACTTTAGATGGTTGCACTGTGATAAGTTGTGTTGCTTTTTTGGCCAAGCCGTAGGCTTGGTGGCCGATAACGCGACATGGCCTTTGGCCAATGTAAAGTGTTGGTATGGCGTACCTACGGCGTTACAAACGGTGCTGCCGATCGGTCTAGCCCGGATAGTAGCGGTAGCCCACAGCGGTGTGATGTGGCGGCAGCAAGCTGATGCTATTGGTTTGAAATACAAAGGATTCCTGTTGATTTCGTTTCCGAACGCGAGGACTACAAGCGGATAGCCGGCAGCCGCCGCATATAAATAATGTTGGGCTCCCGCTCCAAATCCTTTTTTTTATTTTTTCCCGATAGGGTTTTATTGGAGGCAGTATCGATTATTATCTCGCGATTATGAATGCTATTAATGCGACAATATTTTTTTATTACTTAGAACCTTATATTTTGGGGGCAGATTGAAACTGCGCCCCTTTTTTGACTAAAAATTACCAAATATTGAAATCGACCTCTAAATTTTCACTTCGCGATGTGGGGTGTTGTTTTCCGTCAGTGAGTTCTTCAACTTTTTTGGAAACGTAATCACGAATTTCACTAATAGAAATTCGTGAATCTTGTCCTAAATCAGCATTGCCCGATTTTAACCCTTCGAGAAGTGAATAGGTGAAAACACCATTTTTCCAAGCTGCAGATTCAAAAGCGTATTCTTTGCCCGACGCTGATGAAATCACCACAGCCCCAGTGCCACGGCGAATGTCAGTAAACAGCTCTTTCATTAGTTCAAAGCTATTATCTAAACCTAAGCTCTTAGATTTCAAAGATTTGAAACCGCGTCCGGTAACACCTTCAACTTTCACCTTGGTATCTGCATCTACTAGCACAGATTCTTCTTTATCTACTTCGCCACTGTGGCAGGCATCTATAAGCATAATTTTTTTTCGTGCGGGAATTCCATCTAAAAGATTTTCTAAATCTTCATATTTAAGACCCTGTAAAGCTGGGTTCTCAAAGTTAACATCGTGGGTGGCAATATAATAATCGAGCTGCGAATCAAGTAAACCGTGAGAGGCTACAAATAGTATGACTTCATCTTCCACCTTAGTACGGAGTAGATTGCTTTTGCATTTTAGAATTGAATCGCGAAGTGCATTTTGGTTGGTAAATTTCAACACTTCTATTTCGGAATACAAGTCGGTTTTAGTTTTGAAAAGAGCCGCAAGATCGTCGGCATCTTTTGCGGCGTACGTAAGGTTCATTTCTGTATTTTTAAACTCAGAAACACCTATTGCAATAACTAATAATTTAGGTTTTAATGGTTTTTGACGTGTAAAAGTTAACTGATGACGTTCGCGTACCGATTCAATACCTTGTGTATTTATGGCCGAAATTTCAATCACATTTTTTCCTTGCAAAAGTTCAATTTTCTGGGTAGAAAACACTTCGTTTATTGTCCCTTTTTTTACATTCTGTTGCTTTACATCAATGCCTTTTCTTCCAAAAATTGGCACACCATTCTGATAGATTTGAATACGCTCAATAGGGTACAATTCGTCTGTAGCTCTGATTTCAAGGTTAGCCCATGGGGTTTGAGTAGTGGTAGGTAATTGCGATTCGAGCGCTACCTCGGGTGTATTTATTTTCAGCTCAATACCATCGAACAGGCTTGGATCGAATCCCATTTTTTTGACACGCTTTTCCCACGCTCTTTTGTATGCAGAAACCATTTCTGGCGTTGCATAACCCAATCGGTTGAGTATAATATCAGGGCGATTGAAACGCAGATCGAATTGGTCAAACAGATACGTTTTTTTTCCTTTAGAAAAATGGACATCTTTCACCGCATCTTTTGTCGCCATATAATACTGATCTGGCGTATAAATAATGCTTTTTGTACCAATACCGAGTTGTAAAAAAGTAGCCGTTTTTTCTTTTAAATCCGGAAGTTTCCACATTGTCATAAAATCTGCATTGGCCTTTGTGTCTTTGAGCGTTGCCAAAACAAACTTACTGTCGCCAGTGAAGGCTACATAGTATGCCAAACCTTGGAGTGGCGTGACCACCCCTGTTTGTGTATCGATAATCACTGAATTTCCGCCTTTAAAGCCATTTTGGGACGTTGCAGATAGGTATCGTGAATCCGGAGAAACTGTTAAATGAAAATCGGCTGCATTAAAAGGTAATTTTATATCGTAAAGAATGGTTGATAATGTTTTGTCGAAAACTATAAGTTTGTCCCAATCGCATACTGCGAGCCAATTACCGTTGGGTGCAATTATCATTTCATCCACTTCAAATGGAATATCAACCGATTTTTTTAGTAAATCACCTGTTTTTGTATCAACTAAACCCACCGATTTGGTGTATGATTCCCGGTCGTAAAGTCCCACATAAATCTGGTCTGCATTCGGCGAATATACACAACGTACTGCATTCACATACTTACCTAATTTAGCATCGCAAATTTTAGCATTTGTTTTGGTGTCAAAGATGCGTAAAGTCCTGTTAACGTCCTTTGGTTGAAGGAAATAAAAAATTGCAATTTTACTCAAATCAGAACTAATTGTAAATTCATCTTGCATACTCGAACCCGAAAATCCAACAGAAGAAATCGCACTTTTTAATGCAAATTGGTATGTTTTATTTACGAAATTATAGACCGATCCGCTATAAGCAAGTACCATTGAAGGACTAAGTGCTACGTGTGGACGATCAAAACCGTAGGAGCTAACAAGTTCTTGTGGAGATGTTAGTCGTAGCGGATTATTTTTCACTACTCCTTGTGATAAATTCCAAAGGAATACCTTACTTTCAGAGCTAATAGTATAAATTTCGTCTTTAATTTCTGGATTAGAACCGAGATACACAATTTTATCCCACGAAACACCTTCAGTGCGTTGAATTGACATATCATGTACCAAAGCTCCATTCTCGTAATTGTACAATGTACTTCCTGAAAATATCATTTTACTTTTTGCATCTATCGAAAAATCAGGAAGTTCATACGTAAAAGTCAAGCTACATTCATTGATGTTTTTTCCCGTTTTTTTTATCTATTAGATTTACAGTGAAACCCTCAACACCCAATAAATCAGTTCCTTCCAAGAAAATTTGGCTAAATGGTTTCTCTGCTGTAATGATATTAGTTTCAGTCAAGAGTGGGAGATTCCAAGTTTTGATCTTTTGGTCGATACCGTAGGTGATTAAGGTGTTTTCGGCTGTATCGAACACAATCTGTGTAAGTAATGCGCCACCATGCGCCTCCCACGATTTAATAGGTGTTGGGCTAGAAATATCCCAAACGCTGAGATTTCCATTCCAATCGGTGGCGGCTGCCCATTTACAATCGCGAGATACCGTAAACAGCATCGTATTCACATTTTGTGTGATATTTGTAAAAAGTTCTTCGCCAGAAACGGTATCAAAAAGACGGGATGATCCGTCGCGATACTGAATTGCAATTCGCTGATTATCTCCTATCTGTGCAGAAATTGCATCCATTTTGAAATTATACAAAGGCAATTTCCCCAATTTAGCCCCAGTTTTAACGTCCCAGATTTGGCCATCGGCACCATTGATAAAATATTTGTCGTTTGGCGAAAATATCGGATTGCTAACTGAAAAACTTGGCTCTCTCGATTCGGTATCTACGGCACCATCACCGTAAAGAACGCAAAGTTTCTTTTTTGTATCGACCTCGTATATTTCCATTTGAAGATATTCGTACAGAAAAACAAGTTTGCCAGACGGCGAAAGATACCCATTTTCCCAATCGTCGGAACCATCAATTTTGCTGATGAGTTTGCCATTTTTCATATTAAAAATTTTCGCACTTTTTCCATCGATAATTACGACTCTTTGGCCATCTAGGGAAAAATGTGCCTTATCTTCTTCAAACCGATTGGACAATCTGTCAGATCCTGTTTTTTTTCCGTCCATTTCATACCAAAGTGAGAGGAGGTCTTCCTTTTCATCATAATTTTCACGCGCACTTTTTTGTACAATGTCAAAAAAACTAATTGACTCATCTTTTAGCGATTCTGCTGACAAATAGTATTTTAAGTTGGGCGACACAGCATCGTTATAATTACTCGAAAAGTCGCCAAGTTCGGTACTGATTGACACTGTATTTATGATGCTTCGGTAAGTATTACCAGAAAAAGTTATAAATGCAGGACCCGATTTATAGGCTTTGGGTTTGAGTGTTGTCAATAATTTTCCACTTTTTACGTCAAATAACTGGTCGCCAGCCAATACTTTTGACTCATCAGCAGAAAAGCTTGCAGTTTCAAGGTTTTTGAGCTGAAAAAAATGCTTTTCACTGTCTGGGTAGTTTCTCGCTGCACTTTCTTTCGGGGGTAAAGTAATGATGTTCTTTGCTGTTTGTCCGTCAAATATTTGTCGGTTGTACAAAATATACTTGCCTTTTGGTGAAAAGGCAGCCTCAAAAAAAGTAGGATCGCCATTCTGATCGGTTCCATTATAATTCAGATTAAGAGCGACTTTACCGGTTTTAAGGTCGATTAATTGTCCTGAACTAGTCAAAATGTTTTTCCCATCAGGGGAAAAACACACGCTCCCATGTAGCATCTCTGACATTCGAACATCTTGGGCAATCGCCCCATGCAAGCACAATAGGGCAACTATAATTGATACGAATCTTTTCATATAGAGGTTATTAGGTTTGGGTTTGCAATTAATATAAAGATATTAAGATGCAAAAGTACTGTATTTGTTACAACAAAACCCATACAATACATAAGGTGTAGCTCATTAGTCACTATTCCACGAATTTTCGTTGCATGGCCGTAGGCCAACTGGCTGGTTTGTCTAGCCAAATTATGGCGTGGGTTTGGAAAGTGGGATACGGTCTAGCCCGGATAGTAGCGGTAGCCCACAGCGGTGTGATGCGGCGGCAGCAAGCTGACACCTTTCGACTGAAATACAAAGGCTTCCAGTTGATTTCGTACCCGAACGCGAGGACTACAAGCGGATAGCCGGCAGCCGCCCTATATTTGAAAAGTTTGGCAACCGCTCCTTATTATTATTCTTTTTTTTTGCTTTCGGGAAGTTTTTTTTGGGGAGGGGGAACTGCATCTTGGGGATGCAGTTCCTGACAAATAATGGGTCTTTCCGGGACCTATTGCATTTTTATGGCTTCGAAGGTGTAGCCTTCGCGACTGAGAAATTCGAGGGTTTTGGGCAAGGCGTAAAAGAGGTTGCGGCTTGCTTTGATGGAGTCGTGAAATACGATTACTGAGCCGGGTGTGGCGTAGCGGGCTACGTTCTGAAAACAGGCTTCGGGGCTGAGGGTTTGGTCGTAGTCTTGGCTGAGTACGTCCCACAGTACAATCTGGTATTTGCCACCCAAGGCGTTGCGCTGGGAGAACGTGAGCTTGCCGTGTGGGGGGCGAAATAGCTTGGATTGGATGAGTCCGTTGGCGGTTTCGGCGTTGCGTAGGTAGGAAAAGAAATTTGTTTTCCAGCCGTTGAGGTGGTTGAAGGTGTGGTTGCCTACGCTGTGTCCTTGGCGGATTATTTCGCTAAAGATGTGTGGGTTCCGTTCTACGTTTTCGCCTACGCAAAAGAAGGTTGCTTTGGCGTTGTATTCGCGTAGTTTGGAGAGTACCCAATAGGTGACTTCGGGAATTGGGCCGTCGTCGAAAGTGAGGTAGATTTTTTTTTCAGTTTCGGGTATTTTCCATATTCCGCCTGGGTAAAAGCTTCTGAGTAATCTGGGTGGATGCACAACTAAATTCATGTCTCACAATTTTTTGCTTTGCCGGTTTGCTGTTTCTTCTTTTGGGGCAAGGTTTGTGGCCTTGGGCTTTCTGTTGTAGAAATGCTTGTCGGTTGTGGCTGTTGGGCAGAAGCATGATTGCTTTGCTTTATCGGCTGGGGCAGTAGGTGCGATAGATTCCGTTGACAATTACCGAGACGACTTTTCCATTTCTTACGAGTAGGAAGTTTGGTTCTTGTGCGATTTCTATGCCTTCGTTAACCCTAACTTTAGCATTGACGATGTTGAGTGAATTTTGGTTGGAATCGCTTGCCGGATTTTGTTCTTTTATTTTGACGGTTGTGTATCCGGCGCCAAGTAGGCTGTCGGAGTTAATGTTGGAGAGTTGTGAAAATGTGTCGAAGGTTTTTGGGTATAGCCGCCCTGGAACGATGAGTAGCCCAGTGGCGTCGATTTCTTGGTAGCCGAATGCGTTGCTTAGGTCGCCTTTTGTGGCGATATAGTATTGGTTGCTCAGTGTGTTTTGGGTGGTGTTGTACTGGCTTGTGTGGCGTGTGCCGATGTCGATTTGGTATTCGTATTTGCTGGTGCGGTAGGTTGCGTTACGGATAATGAGGTCGTAGCCTAAGAGTTGACTTACTGGGATTTTGTCGTATTCTTTGGTGTCGGTAGGTCGTATGCGCTGGTTGGCTAGGGCTTCGAGGGCTGTTACCAAAAGATTGAAATTGACGCGACGGAGGTATTGTTTTTGGGGGTCGTTGGTGAATCCGCCGGTTTCGATGAGCACGGAAGCGGTGTTGTTACGGATGAGGTATTCGTCGAAGGCGGTTTCGATGTAGGCGTCTTCGTAGCGGGTTATACCACCAGGGACGTAGGTTTCGGCGATTTGTTTGAGCTGGGCGATGAGCGAAATGGCGCGTAAACGTGCGTGGTTTTGTCCGCGATTGGCATTCGGGTAGGCTGCCATGAAGGATATTGAGGCGGGACGCTGGGTGTCGGGGTTGCCTAGATAGATGTTCTGGTCGTGGAGGCTTATGGCGTATTGTGGCTTAAAACTTTCTATTAACTGGTTGAGCAACAGGCTTTCTATGGCTTGTTGGCTTTTTGCATCGCGGTTTATGTCGATTCCTGTGGCGTTGTTTCGGTTGAATTGTTGTGCGCCGTCGGGGTTGAGCATTGGTACGAGTACGATGCTTAACTTGCGGAAGATGTCGTTGCGTAAACTGCTGTTGCTGCTTTGGTTGGCCCATTTTAAGAGATCCATCAGCGCGAGTGTGCCTGTGGGTTCGTTGCCGTGCATTTGGCTCCAAATGAGTATGCGTATGGGACCCGATCCAATGCTTATTTTGTAGAGCGGACGGCCCTCGGACGAAAAGCCAAGGGTATCGATACGGCTTACAGGTACCCAGCGGCGTATTGCTTTGCTCATTTCGGTGTGCGTAATAATTTGGCTCGTAAAGCTGCGTTCGACGATGTTCTGATATGCGGAATCGGTGGCTACGAGACTGGTTTGGGCATACAAGTTGGCACTTACGAAGATTGTAAATGCAAAACTTATGAAAACACGAGCGTGTGGTTTATATTTGGAGTTCACCTTTTTCGTATTGGTGGAAAAGCTGGCTGAGCATGGCGATGAGTTCGCCCATTTGGGCAATGGCTTGGCTGGTGGCTTGGCTGATGGTTTTACCTTGTGCTTTGAGCATCCACAGGGTGTATAGTGCGACCAAACAGGCTTCTACCTCGGAGTGTACATTGGGGCTTTTGGCGCGAAACTCTTCTATTACGGGGAGCGTTTGTACGAACTTTCGTTGGTAATCTTGGTGCTCGGGGTCGCCCAAAAGCTGGGAGTGCATGTACAAAAGATCGCTGAGGGTGTTGATGTTTACTTGTAAGTGGCCTTTTTGGGTGATGCCCTCGCTTTGCATGGTTTCTACCAAGCCGAGGTACCAATCTCTTATCTGTTTGCGCTCCGATGGC
>JBDKHP010000093.1:0-5017 GCA_039797645.1 Bacteroidota bacterium | reverse complement strand
CAGTTGGAGAAAGAAATCTATACCATCAAAGGTATCAAAAGCATGAAATCGTCTTCGATTCAAGGTAGTTCGGAGATTATGGTAGAGTTCAACCCCGGAGTTGATATCAGCGGCGCCTTGCAAGATGTGAAAGATGCTGTGGATAAGGCCAAAAGCGAATTGCCGTCCGACTTAGATCAGGATCCCTTCGTAATGGACATCGACGTATCTGAGTTCCCGATTATGAACATAAATATGTCGGGGCCTTATAGCGTGAACCAACTACGTGATATTGCCGAAAAACTGGAAGATGCAATTGAGGCAGTAAACGAAATTTCTAAAGTTGAGCTCAAAGGCGTGAACGAACGAGAGATTCAGGTTGACGCCGATGTCAATAAAATGGAATCCGTAAATGTGAGCCTTGGCGATTTGGAAGGCGCAGTAGCCAACGAGAATATGTCGATAGCCGCCGGTGAAGTCAACGTAGCCCGTACGCGCCGTTCGGTACGTACACTTGGCCAGTTCGAGAGTGTCAACGAAATCACCAACCTTATCGTAAAAGCAGAAAAGGGCAATATCGTATATATGCGCGATGTGGCCACTGTTACCGATGGCTGGGAAGAAACCAAAAGTTATGCCCGCCAGAACAAAGAGAGTGTGGTATCCCTCCAAGTCGTAAAAAAAGGCGGCGAAAACCTACTCATCGCATCCGATAAGATCTTTGCACTACTCGACCAAGCAAAAACGGATGGCGTAATTCCATCAGATTTGAACGTAACCATCACCAACGATCAATCCGAAGAAATCCGAAACCAAATAAATAACCTCTGGAACAACATTATCATGGGTTTTATATTTGTTGCTGGTGTATTATTTTTCTTCTTAGGTTGGCGCAACGCCCTTATTGTAGGCTTGGCAATCCCTGTTTCGATGCTTATTTCGTTCGTAATTCTCAATTTTATGGGCATAAGCATCAACATGATGGTACTCTTTGCCTTGGTATTGGCTCTGGGGATGCTCGTAGATAACGGCATTGTCGCCGTAGAGAACATTCACCGATTCTTAAGCCAAGGCGAGAGCCTCATCGACTCAGCCCGTAATGCAGTGAGCGAAATTGCATGGCCTATTATTTCATCGACAGCGACCACCGTAGCAGCATTTATCCCCTTGGCCTTCTGGCCTGGAATGATTGGCGAGTTCATGAAATACCTCCCAATTACGCTGATTATTGTATTATCATCGTCGTTGTTTGTAGCCCTCATAATCGTTCCGGTTGTAGCAGTAGCATTTATCAAACCCGGTCACGAAGAAGCCCCACGCACAAAACCTACACTCATTACTGTAGGGATAATATCCCTCATTGCAGCACTTTTCTACTTTGGTGGCTCTATTGCTATTGGCAATTTTCTGATCGTTGTAGCCATGGTAATATTCTTCAACTATCTCATATTCTACCGTATCTCAATATGGTTTCAGGACGTAGCACTCAGTTGGCTCGAAGCATTCTACGAAGCAGTAATACAATACTCACTCCGTAGTTGGCATCCGTGGCTTATCATTTTGAGCACCGTTGGCTTGCTTTTCCTTACCCTGATACTCATGGCGATACGCGCACCTAAAGTCGAACTATTCCCAGCCAATGCACCAGGTTTTATCAACGTAATTGCCGAACTACCAATCGGGAGCGACATCTACGCCACAGACTCAATCATGCGTTTGGTCGAAAAAGACGTGTACAACTACCTCGAAACGAATAAGTACGACAAAACCGTAGAATCAGTACTTACCACCGTAGGCAAAGGAGCCGTTGGCGAGAACGAAAGCGTACGTGGCGACACCCCGCAAAAAGGTCTCACCACCATTACTTTCGTCGATTTCGACAAACGCGACGGCGTTGACACCCGCATCATTTCGCGCGAAATTCACGAACTGTTGCAAAACAAATACCCTGGCGTTACAATCAGTATCGCCAAAAACCAAAACGGTCCACCCACCGGACACCCTGTGAATATCGAACTCACCGGACCCGATTTTCAGACACTTCTTTCGCTCGCCGATAGCGTGCAAACCTACCTCGACAGCAAAGCAATCGTAGGGATGGAAGGCCTGCAAATAGACCTAGAACTAGGCAAGCCAGAGCTATTAGTCTCCGTAGATCGAGACAAAGCACGCCGATTCGGACTATCAACCGTACAAGTAGCCAGCACAATACGCAACGCGCTATTCGGCAAAGAAATCTCAAAATTCAAAGACGGAGACGACGACATACCCATCTACCTCCGCCTCGAAAGCCGTTTTCGGAATAGCGCACCAGCATTGCTCAACCAAAAAATCACGTTCCAAAACAAAGAAGGCAAGCTCATACAAGTCCCCATTTCGGCCGTAGCAAACATCACCTATAGCTCCACTTATGGTGCCATAAAACGCATCAACAAAGAGCGCGTAGTAACACTCTACTCCAACGTCGTAGAAGGTGCCAATGCTTCCGAAATCAACACAGACGTAACGCGACTGCTCAAATCCTTCGATTTACCCAAAAATTACACTTGGAAAATTACCGGACAACAAGAAGAGCAAGAAAAATCCATGGCATTTCTCATCCAAGCCATGCTTGTAGCCGTAGGAGCAATCCTGCTCATTCTCGTATCGCAGTTCAATTCCGTAGTAAAACCCATCCTCATCGGTATCACGATACTCTTCAGCACAATTGGAGTATTCGGCGGTTTCGCAACCTTTAAGATGGACTTTATCATCATCATGACAGGCATCGGAATCATCTCCCTCGCAGGTATCGTCGTAAACAACGCCATCGTACTGATAGATTACATCGACTACCTCAAGAAAATCGAAAGCGAAAAAAGAGGCCTCTCCGAAGACGAAAACCTCCCACTAGATGTGATCGACCTACTCATCGAACAAGCCGGAAAAACCCGACTACGCCCCGTATTGCTCACCGCAATCACCACCGTACTCGGCCTAGTACCCATGGCTCTCGGGCTGAATATCGACATCCTAAAAGCACTCTCAGACTTCGACCCCAACATCTATTTCGGGGGAGACAATGCCGACTTCTGGGCACCAATGGCATGGACAGTAATCTACGGACTGACATTCTCCACTATCCTAACCCTAGTCGTAGTGCCAGCCATGTACCGCGAAGCAAACCACGCCAAGATATGGATTCAAGGCCTATTCCCATCGCGTGCGAACACCAAACTAGAAGATTACCAATAAAACACCAACAATTACACAAATGAAACGACCCAGCAATGGGTCGTTTTTTTTGCCCCAAATAATTTCACAATCCGTAGGGGATGTATTAATTTTGACACCCTAGAAAAACAAGCAACACAAGCACAAACTAAAATAAAAACCAATGAACGAAGACGTTGAAATGGTCCTCGAAATGACCAAGGAACAGATGCAACAAGCCCTAGAGCACCTCGCAAAAGAACTCGTGAAATTGCGCGCCGGCAAAGCATCGCCCGACATGGTAAACGGCGTAATCGTAGATTATTACGGCAGCATGACACCCCTCAAACAGGTAGCCAACGTCAGCACCCAAGACGCCCGCACCATCGCCATACAGCCCTGGGAAAAAGCCATGATCGGCCTCATCGAAAGAGCCATCATGAACGCCAACCTTGGTTTCAACCCCGACAACAACGGCGAAATAATCCGCATAAACGTACCACCACTCACCGAAGAACGCCGACGTGGCCTCGTAAAAATGATGAACGCCGAAGGCGAACACGCACGCGTAAGCCTTCGTAGCGCACGCAAAGCGGCCAACGACGAATTCAAAAAAATGGAAAAAGACGGACTCTCTGAAGACACCGCCAAAGACGCCGAAGCCAGCGTACAAAAACTCGTTGATCAATACTCAAAATCTATCGACGAATTGCTCGTAAGCAAAGAAAAAGACATTATGACAATCTAAATCCACCCCACAAGGCTTCCAACACGGAAGCCTTCAATTTTTCAACCCGGCCTTTCCAACCGAATGAAAAACAAAAAAATAAGGATTTGGAGCGGGAGCAAAACACACCTAATAAACCCCGCTACCGGCTCTTAGCAGTAGTCCTCGCGGACGGGAACCCAAACACTTGGCCGCTTTTGTATTTCAATTACACCCCTGTAAAAAAGGTAAGCGCATCACCCCGCTGTGGGCTACTTGCCGCGATCCGGGCTAGACCGATCGGCTGCTTTTCAATCCCATGCCGTAAGCACGCGGGGCAAACCTTGCCAGTTGGCCTGCGGCCATGTGGCGCATCCGTAGTACCAGACGCTAATTGAGCTTCTGCAAACCTCCCCTCCGAGTGGAGGACGATTTGCTGAGGCATAACAACTTATATCTTTTTTGTTGAAGGAGTGCACTCTAAAAAGTATGTTCGCCACGAATGCTCGAATTTTTATAATGTATAATGCCTTGAATACATGATCGTTATTTTCACGAATGTTTTTTTTCAAAGTAAAACAATGCTTTTTAGAGTGGACTCTTGAAGCGAAAAAACCCAAATACTTGGTGGGTGGTAAAACGCGACATGGCCGTAGGCCAACTGGGGCGTGTACCCCGCGAAATTCCGGCGTGGAATTGGAAAGCAGCCGATCGGTCTAGCCCGGATCGCGGCAAGTAGCCCACAGCAACGCGCGGAATTACCTTTTATACAGGGGTCGGATTGAAATACGAGAGCAGCCAAGTGGTTTCGCTCCCGTTTGCGAGGACTACTGCTAAGAGCCGGTAGCGGGGTTTATTAGATGTGTTTAGCTCCCGCTCCAAATCCTTATTTTTCTCTTTGGCTACCAGTATATCGTGAGAATAAAACCAGATTCTTGTGAAGTTTTATGCTGCTGTTTAGGGGGGGGGTATGCGATTCGAGGTTTCAAATCGTTTGAATTTCCTGCGCCCTTTATGCGTCTCAATAAAAATAACATATAGCCCCAAAAACGGTATAAACGCCGCTACCGGCTCTTAGCAGTAGTCCTCGCGGACGGGAACCCAAACACTTGGCCGCTTTTGTATTTCAATTACACCCCT
>JBDKHP010000092.1:0-3587 GCA_039797645.1 Bacteroidota bacterium | reverse complement strand
ATAAGTGTAAGTAAGCGTACCTTCTAATGAAGTTTTCAGGTTATGACTATGAATATGCGAACCAGCCTCAATTAGCTCCGTGGCATGTCCGATTGAATATCCGTATTTGATTACGTCTTCGTTTAGTTCAATATTCCGAAGCGCAAACTTATGTCCACGAGGAATATCGTTGGTAACTGTGTAAGTATTACCTCCCAATTCAAGACTTGTTCCTTGGGCAATATCGACCAAAGCAACGGCCACATTGTCGGAAGGGGTAATTATGATGGCTGTATTCATTCTTTTTTGTTTGAATAAAGTGAAAGAGTCCCGGAACGTCGCAAACCGCTCCGGGCATAAGAAAACCGAACGTAATATTATCTTACTGTATTTCTGGCAAACTTGCCAAAATACCATTTTCTAAAATTTCATCGACATACAAAGCCGTCTGTGATACCAAACCTTCTACGTCAGCGGGTAAAACATCCCAAATCTCAGTATCCGATAAAAACTCAGCGACCAACTGCTCTGCAGAAAGTAGCGTAAGTGTTTTTTGATGCCAAAGCGTCTCGAATTTTGTAAGAATAGCAGCATCGTCCGATAGATTATAAGTTCTGTCGCAGGCGTTGCCTTTGTAAAAAACGATAAGCGCAGCCAAAGCATACGTAAGGCCTTGTGGTAATGCACCTTTTTCGGTGGCGTACCGGACTACTGATGGCAGTACACGTGCTTTATATTTTGACACCGAGTTGAGCGAAATACTTAACACTGCATGAGATACATAAGGGTTGCGGAAACGTTCTTCAACGCTGGCAGCAAAGCTATTGAGTTCTTCCAGAGAAAGGTCGAGAGTGGGAATAATCTCTTGAACGATCACTTTTTTAATGAACGCACTAAATACAGGGTGGTCGAAAGATTCGCCCACTGTATCGACACCACCAAGGTACACTATTGGAGTCATCATAGTATGCACACCGTTCAGGATACGCACTTTACGGGTACGGTATGGAGTGAGGTCTTTCGCATAAACGAGATTTAAACCCGCAGCTGGAGCTGGAAATTCAGCTTGTACTGCCTCGTCGGCCTCTATAACCCATAAATGGAATGGTTCTGCCTCTACCGCAGAATGATCTACGTAACCTACCCGCGCTTCAAGTGCTGGTCTATCTTGCGGCACACCAGGTACGATACGATCTACCAGCGTGTTATGCCAAGAACATGCTGAGCTTACCCACGCAGCAAACGCTTCGCCTAAGGCCCATTCGGTAGCATATTGGAGTACAATCGTACGAAGTTTCTCCGCATTTTTTTCAATCAATTCGCAAGGGAACATAATCAAACCCTTATCAGCAGCACCCGCAAAGTGCTCAAAACGTTTGAATAAAAACTGGGTCAGTTTTGCAGGAAATCCATCGGCAGGGGTTTGTTCTTTGGTGGCAGAAGCCACATGCGCAATACCAGCCTCGGTGGTATTCGACACCACAAAACGAATTTCTGGCTGCGTGGCCAACGCCATATACGCATCAAAGTCAGCAAAAGGATCTATACCGCGAGAAACCGATTCAATCAGAATATCTTCAGACGAAGCAACACCATTTGTGATACCCTTCAGCGTAAGGGTGTACATACAATCTTGCTCATTAAGTGCCGCAACCCGACCAAAAGCAATTGGCTGCACCAATACGACAGAAGCGTCAAAACCGATTTTTTTATTCATCACATCTACCATCCAATCAACAAAAGCACGGAGGAAATTTCCTTCGCCAAATTGGACGATACGTTCTGTTGCTTTAGGAGCGGTGCGGAGTTGTTTTATATCTTTCATTATAGTTTTTTCTTAGTAGTTTAAAATTGGGTACAGCTTATCGAATGCTGTACCCCATACACAAAAGCTTAATTGAAAAATCCTATTTGTAAAAACCGAAGTACTCGCGTGCATTGCGGTAGCTAATTTCTTCTACCATTTGCCCAAGCATTTCCATATCGTTTGGCAACAATCCTTTTTCTACATCATTACCTATTATATTGCAAAGAATACGGCGGAAATACTCGTGGCGGGGGAACGATAAGAAGCTTCGAGAGTCGGTAAGCATACCCACCGAACGACGCAGAAGACCCAATACAGAAAGAGCATTGATTTGTTTTTCCATACCGTCTTTCTGATCGAGGAACCACCAAGCCGAACCCCATTGCATTTTACCCGGCATACTCCCATCTTGGAAGTTACCCAACATGGTCGCCATTACCTCATTTTCTTTGGGGTTCAGGTTGTACAATATTGTTTTGGTGAGTTTTTCCTCCGAGTTCAAACGGTCTAAATAACCACCCATTGCGCTGGCATAGTTCCAGTCGCCAATCGAATCGAAACCTGTATCTGCTCCCAAACGATTCATTAACAAAGTATTGTTGTTACGCATCGCGCCTACGTGGAACTGTTGTGTCCAACCCTTAGCGTGATCCATAATTGCAAATTCGTACATCATCGCCGATTTGAATTTCAGTAATTCAGTTGCCGACAATGCGTTACCACCTCTTACTTTTGCAAAAATTGCAGCAGCCTCAGCCTCGGTGTACGACTCGTTATAGAAAGTATCAAGGCCGTGATCAGACAACCGACAGCCATTTGCATGAAAGAAATCGTGACGTTTCTTCAACGCATCAATCAACTGCGCAAAAGTAGCAATGTCGAGCCCTGCCGCAGCAGATAAAGCATCGATGTATTTATTGTAAGCTATTGCGTCGTCGGCATTCATAGCTTTGTCCGGACGCCAAGCAGGAATCACTTTGAACGGATGAGATTCTTTCGCCAATTTGGCATGGTGTTCAAGGCTATCAATCGGATCGTCAGTAGTACATACCACTTCCACATTCATTTTTTTAAGAAGTCCCTGGGTGGTATATTCTGGCGAACTCATTTTTGCAGACGCCTCATCGTATATTTCACGTGCTGTAGATGGGTTCAAGATTTTATCAATCCCAAAATAGCGTTTCAACTCAATGTGAGTCCAGTGATACAAAGGGTTACGTAATGTATAAGGTACAGTTGCAGCCCATTGTTCAAATTTCTCCCAATCGCTTTTTGCCCCTGTGCAATAGTCTTCCGACACACCATTACTACGCATTGCGCGCCATTTGTAATGATCTCCGTACAACCAGGCTTGTGTAATATTTTCGAACTGGTGGTTGTTGGCAATCTGATCTACCGGTAGGTGACAATGGTAGTCGATTATAGGCATTGGAGCCGCATATTTGTGGTAAAGTTCTTGGGCAACAGCGTTGTCCAAAACAAAATTATCTTTTATAAAACCTTCCATCGTATAAAATTTTAATTTTTTAGTAGATAATAACTTAGAGCCAAAGCTCTCTATATATTCTCAGTTAGTTTGCAATTTAACAAGCTACGATACGTAACCTGACTGTCAGATTTCCGATAAATAGTAATCCAGATTCTCCTTCACCACAATATCAATCGGCCCCCATTTCCAGAGTTCTTGTTCTTTGTGCCAGAGCAACCATTCGCACAAAGCCTTCGACGCCTTGTAGGCTTGTTCGGAAGGGCGTTGGCCAATTAAAAACTGAATACGGCCAGCCTTCAAGTACTCCACATT
>JBDKHP010000091.1:0-3326 GCA_039797645.1 Bacteroidota bacterium | reverse complement strand
GTAACGCCCTGTTTATGTGATACAAGCCTTCTTTGTAAGCACCCTTCTCCAAGAAAATAACAGAGAGTGCAAAATGTGCTTCATCAGCCTCCGGATTGAGCCACAAAGATTCTAAGTAGTTTGTCCGCGCCAAATCAAAATCACCAATTTTTTCGTAACTATGCCCAAGATACAGATAGGCTTGGTCGTTTTTTGAATCAAACTCTAAAAATTCTTTGTAACATTCTATTGCTTGCGATTCGCGATCCATATCCGAAAGCAAATTCGCTTTGTTGAACAAAGCCGACGAAAAATCGGGATCTATCGCCAGACAATAATCATAGGCATCCAACGCCAATTCTTGTTGACCATCAAGGTTGTAAGCGATGCCCAGATTGTACCAAACATCCTCCGCAAAAGGAAAGTGACTTAAATACGTTTTATATGCAGCAATACTATCTGCCACACGTTCTAACTTTTCGTAACAAAAAGCTAAGTCGAAAAAGGCCATTCTAATAGGCACTGCACCTTCTACCGCGTGGTTTAAGAACTTTACAGCATCGTCATAACGCTCTAATCTTTCAAAATTTCGTCCTATAGAATAACTCAACAAAGCTTTTTGTCCCGTACCCATAAGTTTAAGTGCCTTATTGAAAGTTTGCACTGCTTTTTTATACTCGCCCAATTGGCAATAGGCATCGCCCAAGGCTTGTAAGAATCTTGTGTTATTTGGCTGAAGCGTAATTACCTTTTGCAAAATTGGCATCGCCACATCAATTTCACCATTGTCAACATTCAGTTCTGCATGAAAATACTGTATCAGTTCTGAATACGGATGCAGTCGCATGGCATGTTTCACCAAATCCGATGCTTCTTTATTCTTGCCTTGGCTTCTAAAAAAATCGAACATTATTTCAATTTCGTAAATATCGAAATAAAGTACCTCGTTTCGTTTGAGCATTTCAGTAAAACGATTTACAGTTGCCACTGTTTTCTCGTTGTCGATATAATAATCTTCTTCCATGATTCCTATTTTAACTCAAGTTTGTTCTTTCCCCTCAAAACCATCCTTACAAATTACTTGCCCATACAAATTAAACTATTCTTTCAATCAGTTCAAAATAGCGCATCAAAACGTCCTCGCCAATCTTAATTTCAGAATACGAATACGCCACAAAAATACAACAAAAAATGCTACACTTGCATCTGCAAACCATCAGGATAAATCACATCCGTCAGGAACAAACCCTTTCCGGGCACTGAATATCCGGCTCTCGATCTATCTTTCAATGCAATAATCTTGCGAAATTCATCTACCGATACACGTCCTAGCCCCACCTCAATCATCGTTCCAACAATTGCCCTTACCATATTGCGCAAAAAGCGATCAGCTTTTATATGGAATTCCGCCTTTGAACCCTTCACTAGCCATTTAGCCTCATCAATTCTACAAATATTGGTCTTTACCTGGGTATGGAGTTTACTAAAACTTGTAAAGTCACTAAACTCAAAAAGCACGGCTGCGGCCTGGTTCATTGCCTCAAAATCCAAATGATACGGATACAACCACTCAATTTCTTGCGCAAATGGGTCTTTTTGGAAGTTCACATAATAAATATATTTCCTCGCATCTGCCGAAAAGCGTGCATGAGCTTCATTCTTCACTGGGTATATTCGCAAAATAGAAACATCTGCACCCAACATTTTGTTGAGTCTATACATTATGTTGGCAGTGTCGGTTAAGCGTTTTGTGGTGTCAAAATGGGCCACATAGAACGATGCGTGTACCCCAGAATCCGTACGACCAGCCCCCACAACAAGCGGTCGTTCTCCCAGAATCTGGGCCAGTTTACCCTCTATCAGATCCTGTACAGTCGGTGCATTCGGCTGAATTTGCCAACCGTTAAAACGCGTACCATTAAATGACAACTCAATAAAATACCTGAAAGTTTCCTCTAAAGACTCCATACATCAATCCTCGCTAAAACGTTGAATTCTACGACGGTATGAAGAAAACACATTGGCACGAGATACGAAGCCTATGTATTTACCATCGTCAATTACAGGCAAGTTGTAATTCGACGAATACTGAAACCTTTTGGCCACACGCTCCATCGAATCTGTCGAAGAAATTAATATATCGGGCATATACATCAGATCCCGAACCATTACCGTTTCATAGAGTTCATACTTAAACATAATATGTCGGATACTATTCAAGAATACAAGCCCTAAAAAATTATTCTCTTCGTCCACAACGGGAAAAATATTCCGATCAGATTTTGCAATAATTTCTACCAGCCCACCCAAAGTTGAATCGGGCGACACTTTTGCGAAATTTTTTTCAATCAATTTCGTCACCGTCATCATTGTCAGTATATTCCTGTCAGTATGGTGTGTAATTAAGTCGCCACTTTCTGCAAGTTCATACGTATATACAGAGTTTTTCAAGAAAAAGCGCGAAGTTCCAAACGAAATAGAAGCAACAATCATCAGTGGTACCAGCAAGCCATATCCACTGGTAAGGTCGCCAATCAAGAAAATACCCGTAAGTGGCGCGTGCATTACCCCCGCTATAAGTCCAGCCATGCCCACAAGGGCAAAGTTAGAGGGTACCAAGCCAACGAAGAAAAAATAATTTACAGCCGTAGCAAAGAGGAGACCCAAATGCGCACCCATAAACATGGCAGGCGCAAAAGTACCCCCCATACCACCAGCACCGAAAGTCAGTGCAGAGGCAATAATCTTGAAAATAATCATTGCGGTGAGCAGCAACATCACCCACATCATATTATCTTGCATCCCAAAGAACAAACTCTTGTAGAACAAGTAGCTATAATCGCCCTTCAAACAAGAGTTTATCTGATAATAACCCTCGCCATAAAGCCCCGGAAATACAAAAATCAGCACACCCAAAGCCGCCCCACCAATAAGGAGGCGACGCAAAGGTCTTTTAATCTTCGCGAAAAAATGATGGAAATAAATATACACCTTGGCAAAATACACCGAAACAAAACCACAAAGCAAGCCCAAAGCGATAAAAAACGGAACGTCCTTCAAATCAAATCCGGCTATGTTCTCAATCGGGTAAATCACGTTCGTACCCGAAAGCAAATACGAAGTAAGCGTACCAGTAACAGAAGCTATCAGCAAGGGCACCAACGACGAAAGCGTAAGATCCAGCATGAAGATTTCCAAGGAGAACACGATTGCCGCAATCGGAGCTTTCAGAATAGCCGCAATTGCAGCAGAGGCAGCACAACTAATGAGCAACACCCGCTGCTTATATTTCAGTCGAAAAAAATGAGCAATATTCGCGCCCCAAGCAGACCCCGTAGAGACCGACG
>JBDKHP010000090.1:0-6638 GCA_039797645.1 Bacteroidota bacterium | reverse complement strand
CCAAAGGTTCGGTCGTGGCAACACGTTTGGGTTCTTTGTAAAAGAAAATAAGGATGATCAGGTTGAGTAGAATAATACCCGAAGCCATCCAGAATACGTAGTGCCAAGAAAAATTGCGGAGTGAAGAGGAAAAAAAAGGACCAATAAACCCACCAATATTAACCATCATATAGAATACACCGAAGCCAATAGAAGAAGTTGTCGCATCGGTAGATTTGGCAATGGTGGCCGAAATTACGGGTTTGAACAATGCGGCCCCAATTGCTACGTACATAAATACCCAAAACATAGTTTGGTAGTTGGTAACTTCGCCCATGAAGTAGTAACCCGATGAGAGAATTACAAAAGCAATGGTCAACATCCGTTTGAAACCAAATTTATCGGCAAGTGTACCTGTAAAAACCGGAAGGAAGTACAGCACAGCTGTAACAATTCCCATTATGTCGCCTTTTTGAGTCTGCGAAAACCCCAATCCACCGCCATCGGTAGATCCTGTAAGGTAAATTGCTAAGACGTTGAAAACACCATACCAGGACCACCTCTCAAAGAGTTCCATGGTATTTGCTGCCCAAAATACTTTTGGGAATTTTTTAAATACGTTCATTTTTGATATTTGTTTGGTGTAAACTAGGGCGCTTCCCTAGGCTAAGTGCGCGAATTTACTCAATCGGTGGGAAATAGACGAACATTCAAACTTGGGTAATTACTTTGTGTTTGAATTTTAGTTTCTTAACTTTGTTTCGACTTAACTTCTTTGGCAGATATTTTGATATTGACACATTGAATAAGTTTAGTGGTTTGAGTGGGATTGAACGTGTATTTAGAGAAAAATTTGAATACTTTTCAATCATTTTGAATTTGGGGATTTTTTTCGGAAAATCTTTTAGGGATATACCACTTCGATAATTGATGTGCAAATAAAATAATTTATTACTTTTGTTTTTCAACATAGCTACAGACATATAGACTCATGGAAATATTTAAGGCACAAGGCACCGACGATACTCCGGAAGTGGTACTGGATCCGAATTCTGGAAAGTTTAAAATTACAGGCAAATCGTTCTCTGAAGACGTTGCAGGTTTTTTTGAGCCAATTCTAGACTGGCTTGATCTTTATGCCAAGCACCCAAATAAAAAAACCGAAGTAGAGCTAAAACTCGTGTACTTCAATTCGGCTTCTTCTAAGCTTTTACTGGATATTTTACTCAAACTTGAGGAGATGGTAAGTGCTGGTTTTGAGGTACTTGTAAAATGGCATTATGCCGAAGACGATGAGGATATGCAAGATGCAGGGGAAGAATATGCAGATATAGTAGAAGTTCCCTTCGAACATATAAGCTACGAGTTACCGATGCGGTAATTTGCTTGCTTGGTTGCTTTACACAAGAAGAGGCAATATCGGTTTTCGACGAATGCTTTTTTTTGTTTGTACCTATCTGCAAACAAGTTCGAAACATTACCGAATAAAAAACAGCCCATAATTCACCCATTAGATGCGTGAATTATGGGCTGTGAAGTTAATAACAATCTCTAGCCGGTACCCAAATTGCAAAATTCAAAGTCGCGTTCGTTTTGTTTCCCTGACACAAATACCTGAATCATAATACAATAAACCAGCACGCAGACCCATAACAAAAGTCAGCCAAAACAAAAAAATAAAGGTAAGGAGCTGTAACTCGACAATATTTGTAAAGGCTGCTACTGGCTCTTAGCCTTAGTTCTCGCGCATGGGTAAGCTATTAATGGGCGAGTTTATTTCGTTTAGCTATTTTTTGGCTTTGGCGCGTTATAAAAACATTTCAGCTGTGACTTTTTGCTTATTTTGCGTCAAGGGAGCCATTCTAAATTTATTTTTTTTTGCAAACAATCAGAATTTTCGACTGATAATCAATAGCTTGCAAAGTGAAAATTTGACTAAATGGACTTCTTAGAGTGGACTCGGCAAAGCAAAGAAAGAGGTAGAAAGAACAAATGCGACCAATTTTGTGTTTCAAATTGAGATAAATTATCAAGCTAATTTCTATTCACAAAGCAAGTCTAGTCAGTTGGCCTTGTCCATACAGGGTTCTATTACCCAAGCTTTGATGCAGAACGCTCATGTTTTTGAGCAGAACGCTCAGGTCGGTTTGTTTCTACGTAAGCACCCTGGAGTCCACTCTAAAAAGTATGTTCGCCACGAATGCACGAATTTTTATAATGTATAATACCTTGAATAGATGATAGTTATTTGCACGAATATTTTTTTTCAAAGAAAAAAAATGCTTTTTAGTGTGGACTCATCCTGCAAAAAAAATGAATAAGAGATCGAATACAGGAATGTATGGAATTGCGACATGGCCATCGGCCAAAATAAAGTGCGTGCCCAGCGTACCTACGGCGTCGCAGACGGTGCTGCCGCCCCAACTAGCCCGGATCGCGGCAAGTAGCCCACAGCATGTGCGGGAGTGGCCGTTCGTACTGCATTGAGATTGAAATACTTAGGTAGCCAACTGATACCGTACCCGTTGCGAGGACTACAGCCAAGAGCCGGCAGCCGCCTTTACAAATATTGTTGAGCTACAGCTCCTTATCCTTATTTTTTATCTTTCTGTTTGTTTTTTTGCGGCGGCGTAGTACGAACTGATGTGTAGCCCGATAGCCATTATGAATCCGTTTACGATGAGTAACTCGAAGCCAAATTCGTATCCGCCAAGGAGTTGCTTGGAATATAGGTTAAGAAAGTATGAGAGGAGAGGGGCGGCGAGGGCTATCCAGGGTGTGTACCGATCGGCTACGGGGCGTTTGCTGAAAAGGCCATAGGCGAACAGACCCAGAAGTGGGCCGTAGGTGTAGCCAGCGGCGGTGAATACTGCCGAAATTACGCTGTCGTTGTGGACTAAGTAAAAGATGTAGATTACCAAGAATAGTACGCCTGAAAATGCGAGGTGTACCCATCGGCGGCTGCGTGTTTCGTGTGGACTGTCGTCGTGTTTGAATTCGAGAAAGTCGTAACAAAAGGCTGTGGTGAGGGCTGTAAGGGCGGAGTCGGCACTCGAGAATGCTGCGGCTATTACGCCCAATAAGAAGATGACACCCAGTAAGTTGCCGAAGTGTTGGGTGGCAAGCATTGGGAAAAGATCGTCGGCACGTGCGGGTAGTGCGATGCCCATTTTTTCGGCGTATATGTAGAGTATTACGCCCAACGATAAGAATAGTAGGTTCACCGGAATGAGTGCGGCACTGAGCCAGAGTACGTTTTTGCGCGATTCGGGCAGGTTGCGGCAGGTGAGGTTTTTTTGCATCATGTCTTGGTCGAGACCTGTCATTACGATCGACATAAAAGCTCCTGCGAAGAACTGTTTGCCGAAAAAGAGTTTGCTGCTCCAGTCCCATACCCAGAGTTGCGAATAGGGGTGGGTGGCTACGGCTTCGAGGGTGTCGGCGATTGTCCAATTGAGATGTTTGCCCACGAGAACGAATGTGGCGACTAAGGCGGCCAACATAAATAACGTCTGGAGCGTATCTGTCCAGACAATAGTTTTGATTCCTCCTTTGGCCGTGTAGAGCCAAATCAGGGCAATGGTGACGAATACTGTCACAGCAAAAGGGATCCCGAAATGTGCGAAGAATGCTAGTTGCAATACGGCTGCAACCAAGTACAAACGGAAGGAAGCACCGATAATTTTGGACAGAATAAAGAACGACGAACCAGTTTTGTAGGACCAAAAGCCGAAACGTTGGCGCAGGTAGATATAGATTGAACTTAAACCCAACTTGTAATATAGCGGCAGGAGTACCCAGGCAATTACTACATAACCAAGCATATAGCCGACTACCATTTGCATATATGAAAATCCGCTGGCCTTAACCCAGCCGGGTACTGAAATAAAGGTAACACCGCTGAGCGAAGCACCAATCATCCCGAACGATACGAGATACCATTTGGAACTTTTGTTGGCTGTAAAGAACGATGCGTTGTTGGCCTTACGTGTGGTGAGGTACGCAACCATGAGTAGCAGCCCAAAATAACCAGCGAGCACTCCGAATACCAATTGAGGCGACATAGATTTTGTATATTTGTTTCTCCTGCAAAGGAATCAATTTTTTGAACATTCTGAGTGTTTTTTGCAGGGTCAATATTGTCTTTGGTTTTTTGTACGTTATATACTCACGAACTTCCTAACCCTTCTAAACTATATTTGTATGAACAAACTACGCTTTTTGAGTATTTTGGCATTGTCTGTTGTGTGTTTTATGGCTTGCCAAAAGGAAAAAACAATGGTAGCCCCACCCTTTCTGAGCGAACCTATTGCCAAACTTGCCCCCCAATTTCAGTTTTTTGACATCGACGCCACCAAAGGCGATACGCTCTTGCTGGCCAATGGCTCGCGCATACGCATTCCGCGAGACGCTTTTGTCGATACAACGGGTGCTGTGGTAAAAGGCGCGGTGAAACTCAAATACCGCGAAATGCACAACGCCTTGGACGTATTTCTCTCTGGCGCACCAATGGACTACGATTCTGCAGGCCGAAAAATGCTGATGGAAACCGCTGGAATGTTCGAGATAAGAGCAGCCGCAGGCGAGCAGGTATTGAAACTTGCGTCCGACAAAAACATAGAAGTTCGGCTCGCTTCGTTTACCGACGGCAACGAATACAGCTTCTACCAACTCGATGAGACTCAGAAGAATTGGTCATATAAAGGCACTGCCAGACCCGAGGTGAACGAAAAACGCGCCATCGTAGAATCGCAGATCGCTTCGCTTTCCAAGTCGCCCGTTTTCCCCTTCACGAGCGATTATTTCGCCCTAAGTGTGGGTTCGATGCTCGATCTGATGCTCAACAACGATTACAGCCGAATCTCGGCCAACAAGAACCGTAATATCGTGATAGACAAAGCAAAAGCCTACGGTTTTGCCGTGTACGACATTAGCGGTTGGGCAAACGTAAAATTCGGGCCTGACTATTATTACACGGGCGAAATACTGTGGTACAAAAAGGGCGGACTACAACTCCCAACTTGGACAAAAAAATCGTGCAACGTATCCGAAGCCAACGCGCTAGGCAATAAAATGTACGAACTTACCATTTTGGAAGATGTTGACAAAAACCCACGTTCGACCAAAATCCGAGCACAGGCGTACCTCCCATTGCGCTACGTACTCAAAAGCAAGCCCGAAAAGTGGCAGTCGGACTACGACGCGATCATGAAAAAAATCTCCGACAAGGAGCAAGAACTCGTCGTTACAGCCTCAGTTTTCCGCACATTTAACATATCTGCTTTGGGATTTTGCAACTGGGATCAGCTCAAAGACCTCGGCCAACCGCTCGAATTGGCCGCCAATTTCGATTGGGGACAAGAATCAGATGCCGACGAACTACCGTACGTCTATTACTTTGTGAATCAGCATAAAACCTACGTACGCATTGCTCCCCAAGAGTGGGCACATATCAAACTTGCCGAAGATTCCACCGCATTCTTTTTAGCCGTAATAAGCCCCGAAACTATCGCAGTTTTCGACAACGCCGCCTACCGTCAGATCGACTTTGCCAAACTACGTTCCGCCCAAACCCGCGAGCTTCAGTTCCCGATGAAAACCCAAAGTGCCACCACCCGTGCCACCCTCGAAGCGCTACTACAAGAAACCAAAAAAGGCCAAGGCCGCTAATACCATAAGCCTAGTTGCAAATGCAGCTAGGCCTTTTTACCGCCATTGGTTCGCAAAAAAAACCAAGCCAATATTTTTTTTCTTTTTTCGGATTGTTTCAGGGTGTTTTGTGTAGTATTGTTGTGGGGCACTAGGGTGGGATAATTTGAAAGCTGATGTTTTTGTTTTAATTTGCTGGATCGTAATTTTATCTGATTTCTGCCTGTTGGTGTGGTTTGGGCTTGTGTTTTTGGCTTTTTGTATGGATTTTGCTGGTTTGATTTATGGTTCGTGGTGTAAATAGAAATGGTGTTTCGATGAGAATTTTTTTGCTTTTGTTTATAATGCTTCTCTTCGGAGGGAAGACTGTTTCGTATGCTGCGGCGACTGATGGCGTACTTGATTTGAGAAACTTTGATTTTCGTGAGAAGGGGTTTGCTTCGCTGGATGGGGATTGGGACTTTTATTGGCAGTGTTTCGTTCCGCCAGATTCGTTGGGGAAATATGAGAAGGTTAAGGAAGTAGTGCATGTGCCTCTTGGTTGGGCTGGATATAAGTTAGGGTCGAAGCCTGTTCGTGATTTTGGCTTCGCGAGTTATCATTTGCGGATTTTAGTGTCTGATACAACTGTTTTATACAAATTATTGATTGATCGGGTTCACTCTGCCGCTGTTTTTTGGGCGAATGGTGTGCGGGTTGGTAGTTTGGGGAATGTGGGGAGGACTGCTGATGCGGAAATTGCTGATGTGGTGCATATTACTGATGTTTTTGGCCATAATATTCAGCCTGTAAATGGGGTTGTTGATTTGGTTGTGTGGGTTTCCAATTTTCAGGTTGCGGGTTCAAGTGCTGGTATTTCGAGGCATATTCGTATTGCGCCTGCAGGTGTGGCTTTGCAGGAATACGCTCGGGATAAGGTGTTGTATAGTGGTATGGTTGGTATGATGTTGCTTTTTGCAGTCTATCATCTTATTTTATTTTTGTACCGACGGAAGGAGTATTCGATACTT
>JBDKHP010000089.1:0-3181 GCA_039797645.1 Bacteroidota bacterium | reverse complement strand
AGTAAGGGGCGTTGCGCACCAGCATATTGAAGCTTGTAAATTCCTTGCCCTGTTTTTTCTAACACACAAAGGCATACGTCCATTCCGTCGGTATTTTCAGTGGTGTCTTGTTTTAATGCTTTTCTTACCTCTATATCTAGCCTGTCGAGTATCTCTGCGGGATCTGTAATTCCGAAAATGCCCGTGATTTCTGTGAGCAGCCGACTCCCAATCATGGACATAAATGCACCAGGAACTCCATGGCCTGTACAATCTACTGCTGCAACAAAAAAGAGTTCGCTGCTTTGTTTACGAATTCGATTGTACCATATAAAATCGCCCGACACGATGTCCTTTGGAATATTAATTACAAAATTCTCGAACAGCAGATTCAATTCGCGCATCGGGGGCAAGAAAGCTTCTTGTATTGTGTGGGCGTATTTGATACTATCTTGAATCATTCGATTGTGGAGTTCGAGTTTTTCTTTCTGTATCTTAATTTCGTCTTGAGCCGTTTTTATGTCGGTGATATTCGAATCAATTGCTGCAATTTTATGTAGTTGCCCGTGGCTGTCAACTATGGGTGTCATGGTTGTTTGTGCCCAAACTTGTCGGCCATCTTTGTGGGGTGTTGACGACTCAAAACTAACTTGTATGCCTTTTTGGAGCACCTGTTCAAATTGGTGGCTGCTTTCCTCCTTGTCTTTGCGCAGGAAGATATTGTCGAGTTTGAAACTCTCTAAATCCTCGAATTTGTAGCCGTACATACGAGAGAATCCCTTGTTTACCCACTCCAGATTCCCCTCTTTGTCGAAGAGTACCACGGCATTGTCCGTCTGGCTTACAATTGTGGAAAGCTCTTGTAATTCTGTGTTTTTAAGTGCTAACTGGTAAGCCATTTGTCGTTTGGCTTTGTAGTTTCTGTAAATAATAATTGTGATCGACAGGATTAGAAATGCAATTAAACCAGAATAAATAAGTGCCCTGTTTCTGGTTTTTATTTGTAAATCTTTGTAGCGAATTTTTTCTTCTGCTGTTTCTATATCCGCTCTTAGTTTGCCAATTTCAGTTTCAGCAAAACGTATTGATTGGTCAATTTCAGCGATTTTCATCGAGTCTTCCTGGGTTCTGGCATTCAGTCGCTGTATCAGTAGGTCTTGTTTTCTCACATCGAGTTCGGATATTCGTTTGCCGATCTCAATTTGCAGTTGGTTTATCCGTTGGGTTTCTTTGTTCTTCTCGGCAAGTAAGTTTGACGTAGTCTTTTTTTCGATGTAAATGGTGTCATGTATGCTTACGACCTTAGGTTTTCCACCAGCTATTTCCTTGTATTTCTGTGCTGCTTCTGTATTAATTCTGTAAGCTTCTCGTCGGGCACTGTCTAATTCTCGTCGAGCTTGTGCCATCATTCGGTTTATTTGATCCTCGGCAGCTTTTACCCTTTTTTGTAATTCGTGGTCGTCTTGTATATTGCTAAGCTTGGTTTCAGGAACATTATTCCCTTTTACCTTCGGTACTTCTACGTATTGGTAACCTGCTTCATAGAGCTCTCCGTTTGCGTTAAATTTGAATTGAGCAACAGGCACTTGGCTGTTGGAATCGCTTGTATTGGAGCTTTCCAGCGTTATTACCATGTACTTGTTGTAGTCGAGCATCTGAAGGCTACTGGGTAATACGGTTTCGATGCTGATATTTTTAAGTGCTTTGCCTTGGCCTACAAACTGAACCAAATACTTTTGGTTTAATGGCATTGTGATCGAGAATTTTCCGTTGGCTGCGCTTATTGTACTATCTACTTTTGTTTGTTCCTTGTAAATACGAACCACTGAGTTGGGTTGTACCTTACGATCGAATAGCACAATACCCCGAAGTGTAAAGCTGCCCGATTGAGCAGTAACGATGGAGCTTATGAAAAGAAATAATGCAAGTATCGTAAGACGTATTCTCATATTGGATTTTCAAAGTGTATTTCTATAACAAGTTTCCAAACAATCTTTGTACCGAATGTAAACACTTTTGGAAACATGTACATCTTTTGTTCATAAATTTATCACAAATATACATAAGATTGCATAGTGGACTACGAAGTTTTTTGAAATAAAACTTAAATTGCTTTATACACGAGGAATTTTAATACATATCGAAAAAGAAAATATGGTTACAGAGCAGTAATATTCTTTAATCATTCTTTTTTTATATTCGTTTTGGGAAGTAGAAATGAAAACTGACTACCTTGGTTTGGCGTACTTATAATATGCAAGCTGCTATGGTGGGCCTCCAAAAGTTGTTTGCAAATGAATAAACCAATACCTGTGCCTTTTTCTTTTTGTGTGCCTTCATGGGAGAAAACCTGTAGAGAATTCAGTATGGTTTCTATGTCGGCATGTGAAATTCCAATTCCAGTATCGCGGACATAAATCTCGATTTCGGAGTCGTGTTCAAATATTCCAATTGTGATCGTTCCGTTGGGAAAACTGTATTTTATGGCATTGCTGATTAGGTTGCGCAGAAGTGTAGCCAGCATATTTTTGTCTGCAATAACTTGTGTTTGCCGATCAATTTCGCAAATTATCTCGATTTTTTTGTAATCGGCGGCTGTGCGGTAAAGGCCTACTGTGTCGCATAGCAGTGGGTATAAAGTGGTGTTTTCGGGTTGAAAATTAAGACTTTCACGTTGGGCTTTGAGCCAATCTAACAGATTCTGTAATAGTTTGAGTAAATGGTCAGCAGATAGTTTTATGTGGTTAAGACCATCTCTCGTTTCTTCTCGCTCGCCTTCGGGGTTGTGTATCAGAGTATTGCTTATCGACAAGATGGCAGCTAAAGGATTTTTGAGGTCGTGGGAGATGATACGTAAAAAATGGTCTTTAATGTTGAGCGCTTTTTGCAAATCGATAGACTGTCTCAGGAGTACTTGTTTCTGTAACTCGAGTTCCTGTGTCCGGCTTTGTACTTTTTCTTCTAAGTGCTGACGGAAGGATTCAATCTCTAGCAGGCTCGTGTAATTGCGTAGTGCCGAAAGTACAACCGTAAAGAGTTTGTCTGCCGTAAGTTCTGTTTTGGTGCGGTAGTCGTTAATTTCGTATTGGGCAATTACTTCCTTTTCGGGTGCATGACCCGGTTGGCCTGTCCAAAGCACCACGCGGATGAATTTATTGTCGATTTCTTCGCGGATGTAGCGCACCAAGTTGAGACCCGCTGT
>JBDKHP010000088.1:0-2844 GCA_039797645.1 Bacteroidota bacterium | reverse complement strand
CTTAACTATATTAAGATAAAAAACTCTTTATTTCCGAAATAACAATCACTATTTAGAACAAATCTAAATAACTAAAAAACTGCCAATTCAGAACCCCGAAAATACATTTTTAAGAACGAATCAGAGCAAAATACACAAAAAAACAGATCAAAACCCTGATAATCTGCATTGTGAACGAAATAGCAATGAAGCACAAAACAACAAGCTCCCGAGCAATTGCTCTAAAACGCGATTAAAGTTAAGCAAAAAACAAATTACAAAACCACAAAAAACAAAATATCTAGCACCGCCATTAAATATTATGCCGCGAAAGAATCGCCAATGCCGCATCAACCACCGCATCGACATCAGCCGAAAACGGCAACCAATTTATCAGAGTCCCTTCCTTTTCCATCTTCCTGAACCAAGTCATTTGCCGCTTCGCAAACTGATGAATCGCCGAATTAAGCGACTGATACATATCATTATAATTCAGCTCACCCAACAAATGTTGGGTCACAAACTTATACTCTAGGCCGTAGTACACCAAGTCCGAAGGAGAAATACCGCGATCCAAAAGCCCCTGAACTTCCTCAATAAGCCCACAACGCAACCGTTCCTTCAACCGATCCGTAATACGCCCCCTACGCAAGTTCCTATCAATGTCCACCCCAATAAAAACCGTCTCAAACTGCGGCATTTCCAGACGTTCCAGAGGGTGTTTGCGCTGATATTCAGCAATTTCAATCGCTCTCAGCAACCTTTTATGATCCTCAATATCCGTCTTGTTATGCAAGGGTCCATAAGCCAACAATCTCTCAACCAAATCAGGCATAGGCCAATGCGCAAAATTCGCCCGAAAGTCTTCATCATAAGGCACTTGCGCCAAACTATAACCCTTCGTTACTGCATCGACATACAAGCCCGAGCCGCCACACAAAATAGCCTGTTTCCCACGCGACTCAAAATCAGCCCAACATTTCGTAAAATCCTTCTGAAACTCAAACAAATTGTACTTCGTACCCGCCTCTACAATATCCACCAGATGCACTGGAATTTGCGAACCCGCCACAACATATTCACCCAAATCCTTGCCAGTGCCAATATCCATACCCCGATACACCTGCCTCGAATCAGCACTAATAATTTCAGCATCAATACGATGCGCAAGTCGCGTAGCCAATTGTGTTTTTCCCGACGCGGTAGGGCCTATAATTGCAATAAGTTTTGCCATAAAACGAAAGTACAAAAATCAGCATAAGCAGACAAACACAATAAAAAATCAAAAAAAAATAAAGTTTAGGAGCTGTAGCCAAACAAAATTTGTAACGACTGCTGCCGGCTATCCGCTTGTAGTCCTCGCTGGAGGGAACGAAATCAGTAGGCCGCCCGTGTATTCCAATTGAACCCCGTCACAAACTGACACTTCCACTCGCCAGCTGTGGGCTACCGCTACTATCCGGGCTAGACCAATCGGCAGCACCCTTTGTAACGCCGTAGGTTCGCTGGGCAAGCACTTTCAGTTGGCCTACGGCCATGTGGCGTTATCGCACGCCAAGCCTACGGCTTGCCGAGAAGTTAGCTCGAACACATTCTTACTCACGCCAAGATATAACACGGAAATACAGCAATGCCCATGCACAAATCAGAAACTAAATCAATACATTTGTACATATCGTGGCGCGAACATATCTGAATACAAGCAGAAATACATTTTGTAGTTATTCTGAACGAAAAGTGCGGGAATAGATGCTTTATGCGAAACCCGACCCAACATTGCTTTATATGTATAATTATGGACAAAATGCTTACTTTCGACGACAGAAACTGAGATTAAAAATTTCAAGCGAAAAATTATGAGAATCGATAATATTAAAATAAAAAACTTCAGAGGTTACAAAGAGCTAGATGTTGCTTTGAATCCTAATTTTAACCTTGTAATTGGAGATAATGGTAGTGGTAAAACTGCTATATTAGAAGCTTTGACTGTAGCAGTTGGTTCATTTTTTCTTGGAATCAAAGGCATTTATTCTAAAGGTTTTTCCCAAAAAGATATACATATCGCAACACACGACAATAATGAAGAGTACTCATTTCCAGTTGTCGTAGAAGTTATGAGTACCATACAAAATCAAACTATCTCTTGGGCAAGAACGCTCAATGGTCCAATTCCAGCAAACCGCACCACCCAGAAAGAAGCAGATAGTATCAAGTATATTGCACAACAAGCAGATAGCCAGGTTCGAAATGGAGAACCTGTAAAATTACCATTGCTTATTTATTATGCAACAGGTCGGCTATTTGATGTGGCTCGCGATACCGACGAAGAGAAGAACGAAAACAAAGTAAAGCTTGCTATTTCATCGAGATTCCGAGCGTACAACAGAAGTTTGGAATCAAAGTCAACCCATAAGCAATTTCAGAAATGGTTTAAAGGAAAAGAGTTGTCACAAATTCAGAAAGGGAGCATTGATGTAAGTTTTGATTTAGTAAAAAAAACCATTGTAAGAAATTTACCAAACTGCATTAATGTATATAACGAATTTGATCCTGATAAACCACAAGGTTTAAAGTTAGAGTTGGATGATGGCAGAATTTTGCCTTTCAATTCTTTAAGCGATGGAACAAGAAACTTTTTTGCAATTTTAGCCGATATGGCCTATAAATGTATAACCCTTAATCCACATTTAAAGGAACAAGCATTAGAAGAAACCGAAGGAGTTGTACTAATAGACGAATTAGACCTGCACCTTCATCCTGATTGGCAAAGAAAAATAATCAAAGTTTTAACAAATACTTTTCCTAAAATTCAATTTATAGCAACTACCCATTCACCATTTCTTATTCAAGAAACAGGTCAAGACC